>CAKUYM010000071.1 GCA_934716785.1 uncultured Bacteroides sp.
GCGTGAGACATTGGATAAGATGATCGAACGCCTGGAAGAGTTTGATGACGTGCAGACAGTTTATACAAACATGAAACCTGAAGGCGAAGAATAAAGAGCTGTTATGGAATATGTTTATAAAACAAAAGGCACTTGCAGTACGAACATCGAACTGAATGTAGAAGACGGTGTAGTGAAGGAAGTGACCTTTTGGGGCGGATGTAACGGTAATCTGCAAGGACTTTCGCGCTTGGTAAAAGGCATGAAGGTGGAAGAAGTGATTGCCAGACTTGAAGGTGTGCGTTGCGGCAGCCGACCGACATCTTGTCCCGACCAACTGTGTCATGCATTGCACGAGATGGGATATTAATTAGTCGACATTTTTATATTCGGGCACGGATTACGCGGATTGCACGGTTTTATTCTCGAATGAAACTGTGAGTCCATGTAATCCGTGCCTGTTTTCATATACTTACTTGTCGGTATTTTGAACCGAAATCACCTTTCGGTCGTTATTTATTATGTATATTTGTGCCGGATATACTATTATGTAGAAATGAAGAATATTTTTCAAGATTTAAAACGCAAAGACCATAAACGCTATCTGGGCGGGTTGGACGTGTTCAGATATATCGGTCCCGGACTCTTGGTAACGGTAGGATTTATCGATCCGGGGAATTGGGCGTCTAACTTCGCTGCTGGTTCCGAGTTCGGGTATTCGCTTCTTTGGGTAGTCACCCTGTCCACTATCATGTTGATTATACTTCAACATAACGTTGCTCATCTGGGAATCGTTACCGGGCTTTGCCTTTCGGAAGCAGCCACAAGGTACACCCCCAAATGGATATCCCGCCCTATACTTGGCACGGCAGTGTTGGCTTCTATTTCCACCTCGTTGGCAGAGATTCTGGGTGGTGCCATTGCGTTGGAAATGCTGTTGGATATTCCTATTATATGGGGGGCTGTATTGACAACGCTTTTTGTCTTCATCATGCTTTTCACCAATTCTTATAAGAAGATAGAGCGCTCTATCATTGCATTCGTCTCCGTCATCGGGCTCTCTTTTATTTATGAGCTGTTTCTGGTAGAGATAGACTGGCCGGCAGCAACGGCCGGATGGGTGACTCCGTCATTTCCTAAGGGAAGTATGTTGATTATCATGAGTGTGCTCGGAGCAGTGGTGATGCCTCATAATCTGTTTCTTCATTCGGAGGTGATACAGAGCCATGAGTATAATAAGAAAGACGATGCGTCGATAAAGAAAGTGTTGAAGTACGAGTTATTTGATACACTGTTCTCAATGATTGTCGGTTGGGCGATTAATAGCGCAATGATTCTGTTGGCAGCCGCTACATTCTTCAAAAGCGGTATTCAGGTGGAGGAGTTGCAACAGGCCAAGTCGCTGCTCGATCCCCTGTTGGGAAGCAATGCCGCGATTGTATTCGCGTTAGCCCTGCTGATGGCGGGTGTCTCTTCTACTATCACGAGCGGCATGGCGGCAGGTTCTATCTTTGCGGGTATTTTCGGTGAGTCCTATCATATTAAGGATAGTCACTCGCAGGTCGGAGTATTCCTGTCTTTGGGCATTGCTTTGCTGCTGATATTCTTTATCGGAGACCCTTTCAAGGGATTGATCATTTCGCAGATGGTGCTTAGTATCCAATTGCCCTTTACGGTATTCCTGCAGGTGGGGCTTACTTCCTCCCGAAAGGTGATGGGCGATTACGCGAACAGTCGTTGGAGTACTTTTGTGCTGTACACGATTGCGGTTATAGTGTCGGTGCTGAATATCATGCTGTTGTTCTCATAAAACAGCCGTTTTGCGGAAAACAAGAAGAAAAGGAAAAGAAGTATGGAAGATAGAGTGCAAAAAGCGGTAGAGCTTTTCATGAGTGGATATAACTGCTCGCAGTCCGTTGTGGCTGCCTTTGCCGACATGTATGGATTTACGCAGGAACAAGCATTGCGCATGAGTGCTTCTTTCGGTGGCGGGATAGGCCGGATGCGTGAGATTTGCGGCGCTGCCTGCGGAATGTTCTTGTTGGCAGGTCTGGAGACCGGAGCAACGGAAGCTACCGACCGGGAGGGCAAGGCTGCCAATTATGCGGTAGTGCAGGAATTGGCGGCCGAATTCAAGAAGCGCAAAGGCTCATTGATTTGCCGCGAACTGTTGGGGTTGAGGAAAAAGGAACCGCTTTCCGCTATGCCCGAAGAGCGTAATGCTCAGTATTATAGCAAACGCCCCTGCGCGAGGATGGTGGAGGAGGCGGCAAGAATCTGGGCTGAATATCTCGAAAGACACCCTAAATGAGATAAAATTGCTTTTTTTATTACAAAATCAGCAAAAAAACGCATGATAAAATGTTATATAACATAAAAATAACTATCTTTGTCCTCGAAATAAAATCAGAAGGTCTTTAACGTCCGGATGATTTAAAGCATGTCTAACTAAAATTTCAAAGCAAATGTTGAAAGAAAAAGCAGGTGTAACTGCAGGTGTTATTTGGAATGCACTGAATGAAACTGAAGGAATGACTGCCAAGCAACTAAAAAAGGCAACAAAGTTGATTGACAAAGATCTGTTCCTTGGACTTGGCTGGTTATTGAGAGAAGACAAAGTCTCTGTGGAAGAAGTAAAAGGTGAACTTTTCATCAAATTGATCTAAGCGAACAATTCACTTAAGTAATAAAAAATGCGTTGATACATTGTCAGAATGTTATCAACGCATTTTTTTTTGTTCTGTCATTTACGTATCTTTGCCCCCTAAAAAGATAAAATAATAAGAATTCAGAATGAAGAATATACGCAATTTTTGCATTATTGCTCATATTGACCACGGCAAGTCGACTTTGGCCGATCGTTTGTTGGAGTTTACCAAGACCATCCAGGTGACCGAAGGACAGATGCTTGATAACATGGATTTGGAGAAGGAAAGAGGAATTACCATCAAGAGCCATGCTATCCAGATGGAATATATCTATAAAGGTGAAAAATATATCCTCAATCTGATTGATACTCCGGGGCATGTGGACTTCTCGTATGAGGTGTCTCGCTCGATTGCCGCTTGCGAGGGTGCATTGCTTATTGTCGATGCGTCGCAGGGCGTGCAGGCACAGACCATCTCTAACTTATATATGGCTATCGAGCACGATCTCGAAATCATTCCGGTAATCAATAAATGCGATATGGTGAGCGCCAATCCCGATGAGGTGGAAGATGAGATTATAGATCTGCTGGGCTGTAAACGCGAGGAGATAATTCGTGCATCGGGAAAAACGGGTATGGGCGTTGAAGAGATACTTGCAGCCGTTATCGAACGCATTCCTCATCCCGAAGGAGACGAGGATGCTCCGTTGCAGGCGTTGATTTTCGATTCTGTGTTCAACTCTTTCCGTGGGATTATCGCTTATTTCAAGATAGAGAACGGAGTTATCCGCAAGGGCGATAAGGTAAAGTTCTTCAATACGGGAAAGGAATATGATGCCGATGAGGTGGGGGTACTGAAGATGGATATGGTTCCCCGCGACGAACTTCGTACGGGAGATGTGGGATATATTATTTCCGGTATCAAGACATCCAAAGAGGTGAAAGTGGGAGATACCATCACGCATATCGCCCGTCCGTGCGACAAGGCTATTGCCGGTTTTGAGGAAGTAAAACCGATGGTGTTTGCCGGAGTCTATCCGATTGAAGCGGAAGATTTTGAAGACCTTCGCGCGTCTTTGGAAAAACTGCAACTGAATGATGCTTCTCTGACATTCCAACCGGAGTCTTCGTTGGCGTTGGGCTTTGGTTTCCGTTGCGGGTTCTTGGGCTTGCTCCATATGGAGATTGTGCAGGAACGGTTGGATCGCGAGTTTAACATGAATGTGATTACTACCGTGCCGAATGTGTCATACCATATATATGACAAGCAGGGCAATATGAAGGAAGTGCACAATCCGGGCGGTATGCCCGACCCGACCATGATTGACCATATCGAGGAGCCGTATATCAAAGCTTCCATCATTACAACGACCGATTATATCGGCCCTATCATGACACTTTGTTTGGGTAAACGCGGGGAGCTTATCAAGCAGGAGTATATTTCCGGCAATCGTGTGGAGATATATTATAATATGCCTTTGGGGGAGATTGTCATCGACTTCTATGATAAGTTGAAGAGTATCTCCAAAGGATATGCTTCGTTTGATTATCATCCGAATGGTTTCCGTACTTCCAAGTTGGTGAAACTTGATATCTTGCTGAATGGCGAACCGGTGGACGCTTTGTCTACATTGACTCATATTGACAATGCGTATGATATGGGCAGACGGATGTGCGAGAAGTTAAAGGAATTGATTCCTCGCCAACAGTTTGATATCGCCATTCAGGCGGCTATCGGAGCGAAGATTATCTCGCGCGAGACAATCAAGGCAGTCCGTAAGGATGTGACGGCGAAATGTTACGGTGGCGACGTGAGCCGTAAACGAAAGCTGCTTGAAAAGCAGAAAAGAGGTAAGAAACGAATGAAGCAGATCGGTAATGTGGAAGTTCCCCAAAAGGCTTTCCTTGCCGTACTGAAACTGGATTAAAATAGGACCGCAAGCAATTTCTTCAGAGATATATTCTGAACGGGTTGACTTGCGGCTTTTTTATATCAAAACCCTACTCGGATAGCTTAAAACCATATTAATCAGGAGTGCTTTTTGTACTTTGGAACAAAAAAATGCATGAAAAGGCTATACTGATTGGAAAAATTCCTATATTGCAAACTATAATACTATAAAAACATTTCCTTATGACAATATTGCGGACCATGCGGAACTTCTCGTCTATGAACATTGCAGCGAGTGTTCTTTTATTTCTGGCAGCTATTTCGGCAGCTATCATTGCAAATTCTTCGGTAGCTCCGGTGTATCAAGAGTTCTTGTCACACGAACTTCATTTGCGGATTGGCGATTTTAATCTGCTATCGCATGGCGGAGAGAATCTGCGGATGATAGAGTTCATCAATGATGGCTTGATGACGATTTTCTTTCTGTTGGTGGGGCTGGAGATAAAACGAGAATTGTTAGTCGGAGAACTTTCTTCTTTCCGCAAGGCGGCATTGCCTTTTATTGCTGCTTGCGGCGGCATGCTGGTTCCGGTAATAATATATGTGTTGATTTGCCCTCCGGGCAGCGATGGCGGACAAGGGCTTGCCATCCCGATGGCAACGGACATTGCTTTCTCGTTGGGAGTGTTGAGCTTGTTGGGGAAGCGTGTGCCGCTAAGTCTGAAAATCTTCCTGACAGCTTTTGCGGTAGTCGATGATATCGGTGGCATTCTGGTGATAGCTATCTTTTATAGTTCGCATGTGTCTTATGGTTATCTTCTTGTAGCCGCGATGCTCTATGTCTTGCTTTATTTTATAGGAAAACGGGGAGCGACAAATAAGATTTTCTTCTTGGTGATCGGCGTGGTTATCTGGTATTTATTCCTACAATCGGGCATTCACAGCACAATCTCCGGAGTTATCCTGGCTTTTGTCATTCCGGCGAAACCCCGCTTGGATGTAGGGAAGTATATTGAACATATCCGTCACACGATAGCTGCTTTCCCGACAATGGGGGTGGGAAGTATCGTGCTGACTAACGAGCAGATAGCCAAACTGAAAGAGGTGGAGTCGGCTTCCGACCGTGTGATTAGTCCGTTGCAATCATTGGAGGACAACCTGCATGGAGCGGTCAATTATTTGATTCTTCCGCTTTTTGCCTTTGTCAATGCAGGTGTCGTATTCAGCGGTGACGGTGAGCTGGCAGGCAATGTAGGCACTGCGGTGGCTGCCGGATTATTGTTGGGGAAATTCATAGGTATCTATTTGTTCACTTGGTTGGTCATCAGGATAAAATTGACCCCCAGACCATTGGGCATGAACTGGATGAATCTTGCCGGGGTTGCATTGTTGGGTGGTATTGGTTTTACTGTGTCGCTATTCATAGCCAATCTTTCCTTTGGAGTCGATTCGCCGGTCTTGTTGAATCAGGCAAAGTTTGGCGTATTGTCCGGTTCCATACTTTCCGGATTGTTGGGATATCTGATACTTCGGGTAGTGCTTGCAAGAGGACAGGGGCGTTGATGGAAACAGGAAGGCATTGCTGCGAACTGTGATATCATATATTTTCAGGCGCAGATTATACATGCATGGTTTCTGAGTTGTACATATCTCATAAAACCGTGAAATCAGTATAATCTGTGCCTGATTTTATTATTCTGTGATGTCCTATTATATACTGTGGTGTCCTATTGTTCTGTTATGGTATTTTATTGTTACGTTTTATTGTTTAGTTATGATTATTGTATCAGTCTGTAAGATCATCATCTATTCCGTCAATCGGCAGAATCTTTTGGCTTTCTTCGTGCGGTAACTGCTCCACTTGCCGTAGTTTCCGTTCGATGGCACGTGTCCGTTTGCCCATAACCTCTTCCAGTTGGTCGCCGGCACTTTGCAGATTCTTTTGCACCTTCTCAAGCAATCCGCCGAACTTGCCGAATTCCGTTTTGACAGCTCCTAATACCGTCCATACTTCTCCGGTACGCTTTTGAATGGCGAGAGTACGGAAGCCCATTTGGAGACTATTCAAAATAGCCCCCAATGTGGTAGGTCCGGTCACAACGATTTTATATTCTTTCTGAAGTGTCTCAACAAGACTCGTTCTACGGATTACTTCAGCATAAATGCTTTCGAAAGGTAAAAACATGATAGCGAAATCGGTGGTAAAAGGAGGATCCACATATTTGTCATGAATATCCTTGGCCATTTTCTTTATCGTGCTTTCCAACTGCTTGCCCGATGATTCCATCAATGCAGCATCTCCCGCTTCAAAAGCATCATAATATTGCTCGTATATATCCTTCGGAAATTTGGCGTCAATAGGAAGATAAACAGTGCTGTTCGTATCATCTTTCCCCGGAAGTTTGATGGCAAACTCAACGAATTCAGTCCCGCTCTTTTTCGTCTTGACGTTGGCGTCATATTGTTCGGGACTCATCATTTGCTCTAACAAAGCACCGAGTTGCACCTCGCCGAATGTCCCCCGCATTTTTACGTTGCTCAATACTTTCTTCAAACCGCCTACATCCTGTGCCAAGGATTTCATCTCTCCAAGTCCCTTTTGCACATTTTCAAGCTGCGAGCGTACTATCTCGAATGACTGTCCGATTCGTTCGTTCAGCGTCTTTTGCAATTTTTCCTCTACCATCAGGCGCATATCGTCCAGACGTTTCTCGGTCGATTTAATCAGAACTTCCTGTTGGCGCGCCATCATATCGAACTTCTGCCGTTGCAACTCTCCGCTGGTCATCATATTTTTGTGCAGCGCGTCTTGCAACTGCTGCATATTCTGATTGAGCGTTTGCGTCATTTCCATGCGAAGTTCCCGGATGCTGCGGTTCAACTCCTCCCGGTTCTCCTGCATCTGCTGGCGCAAAGCCGTCTGTAACTGTTCCGCTTGAGTCTGGTTGTTGCCTTTCGTCAGTGATAATACCAACAGTATTACCACTGATACGGCAATTACAATAAGTAGAATCAGTTCCATCAATATGTCAGAATTTCATTTCCCGTTTCTGTAATCAGAATCATATTTTCCCATTGTGCAGAGGGTAGCCCGTCATCGGTGCAGACAGTCCATCCGTCAGCCTCGTCTATGAATACATCATAGCTTCCCATATTGATCATCGGCTCGATGGTAAAAGTCATACCGGGCACAATCACCATGCCTGTGCCACGACGTCCGAAGTGTTCTACATCCGGTTCTTCATGGAATTTTATTCCCACGCCATGTCCGCAAAGGTCACGTACAACGCTGTATCCGTTCTTTTCAGCATGTTCTTGAATGGCTGCGCCCACATCCCCCAACTGTTTCCAAGGCTGTGCAGCGGCAATACCTATCTCCATACATTCTTTGGTTACTCGAACGAGCTTGCGCATTTCGGAACTGACATCACCTATCATAAACATGCGTGATGCATCGGAAAAATATCCATTGTAAATCGTTGAAACATCCACATTGATAATATCTCCGCTTTTCAGAATCTCATTTTTGTTGGGTATCCCATGGCATACCACATCATTGATGCTCGTACAAACGCTTTTGGGGAATCCCTCATAATTGAGTGGGGCGGGGATGGCGCCATGGCTGGTTGTGAAGTCATAAACCATTACATCAATTTCCTCGGTAGACATTCCTTCACGAATGTTCTCCGAGATGTAATCCAATAATGCCGTATTGATTTTTGCACTTTCGCGAATCCCTTCCAGTTGTTCCGGTGTGCGGAGTACTTTCCGCGGTGGGAGCTTATATCCTTGTTTTCTGTATTTCTGTATTTTCTCTTCTACTGCTGCCGGGTAATTGGAAGGGGTAAACCGGAACCCTTTGATAAAATTCTTCATTTTATGTGATATTTTAAAATCGTATCGCAAAGGTAGAGAATAAAAATGTAAGATAGCTTTTCTACTTCTAAAACTTTTTCAGTCTTTAGCATAAGATATGCGGTTACACTATAAATAGGTATCCCAAATAGGTGCCAATTTTAATACGAACTCGGAATAAGTAGACCTACCATAAGAGTTAAAAAGTAAAATCTTGCTGTCATCTGTCACCTATTGGCACTTAAACGTTTGATAGATAGTGGATAAGTTCGTGACAGCAGCCTGTGACAGTACGGTGACAGCAGAAATGCTGTCACCTCTCTTTTCTTTTCAGAAACTACTGTTTCAGGTTAGTTTTATTATTTGCTTTAAAAGTAAATGGTTCCCAAGTTGTTTTCATTTATTTAAAACTGTAGTTGCAGCGTAGCAAAACCATAGTTCCATAGCCGGTGGAACTATGGTTTCGAACCTCTGAAACAAGAGTTCCTAACGTCTGAAACTACAGTTCCGAGCATGTGGAACTACAGTTTCACCCCTATGAAACCAATACGGTGTGTAGTACTTTAGATTGAGATGTGTACTGGTTTTGGTTGACAACTTCTTAATCTTACTTGTAAGTATGGTTGACAGAGTTGGTACTTAGTTATAAACAGAGTTGATACTTATTTATAATATGAGTTGACCTTTTTTACAGCTAAAGAAATGAAGGAACAAGCCTGTGACAGCAAAAGTTCTGTCACCGTGCTGTCACAGATTGCTGTCACATCGCTATTTGTTTACTATCAGATGTTTAGATGTAAATAGGTGACAGATGACAGCAAATTCTTACTTTTCAACTCTATGGTAGAATGTTGAGAGATTAGATTCATTTCTCATAACCTTCATAGTAATAGCTCTGCTCAATACTTTTGATAATGACCTCGCGATTTTCTGTATCTGAGGTTAGATTCAGGCTAAGCAGATAACGAATTTCAAGATCATTGACAGGTGAGCGTTCCATTGCTGAGAAATATTGGTCTTTATCCACATACTGCCAATTGACCACTTTGCCGAGTGAACGTTTGAGCATCATGTCGAGCCAGATGCGTGTAGAACGGCCATTACCATCCATAAAAGGATGACAGACGTTCATCTCGGCATACTTCTCGATGATAAGTTCAAATGTATCTTCGGGCATTTGCTCTACGGAAGAAAGTGCTATATTCCAACTCAAACGATCTTGATTCTATAAAAATCTTCGTCAGCCATCTTATGAAAGTTTTTTGTAATTACTGATGTAAGAAACGAGCATTTTTATAGACAACACCCTTTCGGGTATCAATTTATCGCGCATTTTTTATAGCTTTAAATACCGGCTGTATCTTCTGAATCTCCGATTCAAAGCCGAACCAGTAGCCATGCCCTTCCTCATCAGTGGGAAGGAAGCACAGACGTAGATTCTCGCGGTATGTTCCATACATCACTTCCCAACTATCGGGGGGAACCTGCCGTTTGGTTTTTACTCTTTCTGCCGGGGCTTTCTTCAGCGACATACCTGCTTCTATCCATGCGATGCTGACTTGCGTCAAGTAATCCGGATAATGACGTTTGCAGAAATCATATAGGATAAGTCCTCTTCTTTCTAAACTTAAAGGAGTGTCGATGACATCCGTTTGCACCAGATGGTCAAGGAATTCATGCAAGAAGGAGGGATTCTCCAAAATCAGTGTCCGAGTAATTCCCTGCCAGGTGGGAGTATTGTAAAATCCATCCAAGAGGCGGGAAAGATAATGTGCCGTTTGTAGTTCATCGACTGATATCTCACGAGTTTGCAGAACCTCGTATGGTGGAAGCGGTGAGTATCGGATTCCTAACTCTTCTGCTCTTCTTCGCATTTCGGTGCCGGGTAGCAGCTTCAGGGATTCCAGTTGGATTTCTCCTGCTCCGTATTCTGCCAAGGTGTGGACATCCTCGAATATCTCGGATAAATGATAGAGTGGGAGTCCTGCTATCAGGTCGGCATGTGTCTCCATGTTTTTTAGTGAACAGAGATATTTTAGGCCTGCAAGGGCGTCGGATAGTTTGCCCATGCGCCGACTTTGCCGCAACACGTCTTCTTTCAGACTTTGAATTCCGGCCTCCAGGTGCAATAAACCTTTCGGCAGGGTGGATAGTTCTTGCTTTAGCTCTTCGGAAAGGAGGGCCGGATGGATTTCAAGATGAAAACAGATGTCCGGATATTGGCGGAATAAGTCGAGCAATGCCTTTGCCCTTTTGTTGTTGTAGTTGAAGGTACGGTCAAGAACACGAACATTCTTGATGCCATGTTGGTGAATATCATCAAGGCGTTCACGGATAGCTTCCAAGGAAATGGTGCGGACAGGCTTTTCACCGCCACTGACACAGAAAGCGCAGGTATTAAAACATCCCCGAGTCGTCTCAAGCTGGACGAAGGGTTTGCTCCAATTAAAGAAACGACTTTTCTCCGGAGATATGAGTTGTGAGAAGTTCATGACACGGGCAATGCCGTTGTCCCGATATTGATTGTTTTCATCCAAATAGCAGAGTCCGGCTATTGACTTCCATTCTTCTTTGGGGTGATTCCACGCTTTTAGCCACAAAGGAAATACTTCTTCGCCTTCTCCGCGAAACACTCCGCTTACGTACCTGTTTCTATATAAGAAATCCTCGTTGTCTCCCAAGAATTCGGGACCGCCGAGTATGACACAACACTCCGGCAATAGTGCTTTGGCACGTGAAACGATGTGCAATAGCTGCTCATGATTGAATAGCCAATTGGTCGCTGCAATGATGTCCGGTCGGTGACGGTAGATTTGATTGACGACACTGCCGGTATTTTCATTGATTGTGGCAGAAACTACGCACCATTCGATGGTTGTGTTGTCTGCTATTTGGGCATGGAGTGCCGGGAGTGCTAATGAGGAGTGTGCGTATGAGCTATTTAAATCAAGCCAAAGAAGTTTCATGCAAATATTTTAAGTTATAATGGTTGCAAAAGTACAAAAAACTTATGGCTTGGCGTGTATAGTCAAATAAAAACGCTAATTTTGTATTTATAAATGCTGTAAACCGGAATTTTATGAAAATGATTAAGAAATATGCAGGTATCTTGATGATGCTGACCTTGTTGGTCGGCTTCACTTCGTGTGAGGACGATGAGGATATTTATGATGATTTGATGGGACGTACCTGGGTTGGGGATTTGGGATTCGGATATGATGACGATCCTATAGAAAGTGCTATCCGACTGGATGGCAATGGCATGGGGATAGATTACTTGTCTTATTATAGGGATGGCGCTCCTTGGAGAGACCTGCCATTTAATTGGGGAGTGGAATATGGCACTCTATATATAGATTATGGAAGCGGTTACGAATTGCGTGAGATAAGAAATGTACATGTCAACAGACGCTATTTATGCGGTGATTTGTATATAGATGGAATATACTTTGATTATGTTGAATTGAGACGTGATTGATTAGGATCACGTGATTGAGCGTGATTCAATAAAGATATAATTCATAAAAAGTGAAGGGGATATAACCTGTTGAACATTGAAACATAGGTATATCCCCTCGCTTTTTTATAAAATGCGTTTATTTATAAATGCTTTATTTATAAAATTGCTTTATTTCTTTAGAAACAACTTCTTGAAGTCAGCCGGATAAGGTGTCTCAAACTCCATCAAATCCCCCGTCACCGGATGGTAGAAACAAAGTTTGAAAGCATGAAGGGCTAATCGTCCGATAGGGTTCGAATAATTTTCACCGCCATATCTGCCGTCACCGGCAATCGGATGACCTAAATCCTGCATGTGCACACGAATCTGATTCTTGCGTCCGGTTTCCAAATCGAGTTCCACCAAGGAATACCCGTTCGCACGTTTGATAGTCCTATAATGTGTGATTGATTTCGAACCGCCGTCATCATATCTGCTGGAACTTACATATAAGGTCTTGTCTGTCAGCCAAGACACCACCGTATCGTAGTCTTTCTCCATCGTTCTTTCTACTACCGCTACATATCGGCGGTCGGTCACTATTTCGTGCCAATTGTCACGTAGGGTACGTTGAGTCTTTTCGTCTTTGGCAAACATCATCAAGCCGGAGGTATCCCTATCCAGACGATGAACGACATATACACGGAATTGGCGCCCTGAACGCTGCACATATTCATTCAGGATTGTATAAGCGGTACGTTCTTTCTGACGCTCCGTGTTGACCGACAGCAGTCCCGGCATCTTTTCGACAACGATGATATAAGCGTCTTCATACACAATCTTCAGCAATCTGTTGTTGAATTCTTTCTTTCCTTTTTGCTTGCTGATCTGCACTTTCATTCCCGGTTGAAGGGGGAAGTTGAATTGCGTGGTAATCACATTGTCAACCAATACCACCCGTTTGCTCAATAATGCTTTCAACTTCGTCCGGCTTGCGTCCGGCATTTTTGCCGCCAGAAACTCCATAAGCTCCATCGGCTCCCTGACAGCATAGTTCGTATATTGTGCGCGTGCTTTTTCTGCAGGCGTCTTTCTCGGTCTCTTTTCCATTTTTCTTTGTTCTTTTGAGAGGTTATCGAAGTTCCAATAATACTACATTCTCCACATGATGGGTATGAGGGAACATGTCTACCGGTTGCACGGCTTTTACTTTGTATTTGCCATCGAGCAATTGCAGGTCGCGCGCCTGGGTAGCGGGATTGCAGCTTACATAAACAATGCGTTTGGGCTCGGCAAACAAAATGACATCGACCACATCTTGGTGCATGCCCGCGCGAGGAGGGTCTGTAATGATGACATCCGGACGCCCGTGCTGATTGATGAAATCCTGCGTCAGTATATCTTTCATGTCACCGGCATAGAACAAGGTATTTTTGATATCATTGATTTCAGCATTGACTTTGGCGTCCTCGATGGCTTCCGGCACATACTCGATACCGATTACTTGGCGTGCCTGACGCGATACGAAATTGGCAATCGTGCCGGTTCCCGTATAGAGGTCATACACCAGTTCGTTTCCGGTCAGCCCAGCAAAGTTGCGGGCTATCTTATACAGATTGTATGCTTGTTCCGAATTTGTCTGATAGAAAGATTTGGGACCCACCTTGAAGCGTAGTCCTTCCATTTCTTCGAAGATGTGATCTTTACCTTTGAATACGTGCACATCCAAATCATTGATGGTGTCGTTGCACTTATTATTAATAATGTATAGCAGAGAAGTGATTTCGGGAAAAGAATCGGCAACGAACTGAAGCAGTTGCTTGAACAATTCCATCTCGTGGTCTTCTGTAATCTTGCAAATCACGATAACCATCAGCTCGCCTGTCGAGGAGGTACGGACAATCATGTTTCGCAGCATGCCTTCCTGCGTGCGCAGATTGATAAACGAATAATTGTGTTCGTAGGCATAGTCGCGTATCGCGTTGCGGATGCGATTGGATATATCATCCTGCAACCAGCATTTCTCGATGGCCAATACCTTGTCGAACGCTCCCGGAATATGGAAGCCTACAGCATTCATTTGGTCATATTTCACGTCCTGACCGACCTCCTCATTGGTCAGCCAACGTTTATTGGAGAATGTGAACTCCAGTTTGTTTCTGTACCATTCAGTTTTTGCCGAACCAAGAATCGGTGATATTTCGGGCAGTTCGATCTTTCCGATACGCCTCAAATTGTCTTCCACTTGTTTCTGCTTATATCTGATTTGTTCCGAATAAGGAAGCACTTGCCATTTGCAACCGCCGCATACGCCATAGTGCTGGCAGAAAGGAACGGCACGATTGGGTGACAGTTCATGAAACTTCACTGCCTCCGCTTCGGCATATTTATTCTTTTTACGCTTGATCTGAAGGTCTACGACATCACCCGGCACTACATAGGGAACAAAAATCACCAGGTCATTAACTTTTGCGATGGCTTTTCCTTCGGCAGCCACATTCATGATTGTTACCTTCTCCAGTAGGGGAAGCTCTTTTTTCTTTCTTGCCACTTTTACACCAGTCTAATAATTACTTTGCAAAAGTAGGTATTTTTTTTGGAAAACTTCCGTGTCTGTAGAAATAATCCAAATTGTAAAGTCGAAATTGCATTTTAATGGAAAGTTTTTTATCAAAAAGTTTTCAGGTTTGCGAAATATCCTTAGATTTGCGAAAAGAAAGACATCATAATGTAACTTTAAACACAATATTATGGATAAAAAAAGAGTTTATACCTTTGGTAATGGTCAGGCAGAAGGAAAAGCTGACATGAAGAATTTGTTAGGGGGTAAAGGTGCCAACCTTGCCGAGATGAATTTAATTGGAATTCCAGTTCCTCCCGGATTCACTATAACTACAGATGTTTGTTCGGAATACAACACGTTAGGACGCGACAAAGTCGTTGAGTTGCTGAAAGATGACGTTGTTAAAGCCATCTCTAATGTAGAGGGTTTGATGAAATCTAAATTCGGTGACATTGAAAACCCTTTGTTGGTATCTGTACGTTCCGGTGCCCGCGCATCCATGCCGGGTATGATGGATACGATTCTGAACCTCGGTTTGAACGATGAAGTGGTGGAAGGCATTATCCGCAAGACCGGTAACGCACGCTTTGCATGGGATTCTTATCGTCGTTTTGTACAAATGTATGGTGATGTAGTTTTAGGAATGAAGCCTACTAATAAGGATGATATCGACCCGTTCGAAGCAATCATCGAAGAGGTGAAAGAAGCAAAAGGTGTGAAACTCGACAACGAGTTGGAAGTGGAAGACTTGAAAGAACTCGTGAAGAAATTCAAGGCTGCCGTGAAAGAACGGACAGGAAGAGACTTCCCGACTTGTGCATACGAACAGCTTTGGGGAGCCATCTGCGCCGTATTCGATTCATGGATGAACGAACGTGCCATACTTTACCGTAAGATGGAAAGTATTCCTGACG
>CAKUYM010000072.1 GCA_934716785.1 uncultured Bacteroides sp.
GGCAAGAACTTCCGCAACGAGGGTATGGACAAGACTCATAATCCCGAGTTCACTTGTATGGAACTCTATGTTCAGTACAAGGATTATAACTGGATGATGAGCTTCACCGAAAAACTGCTGGAACGTATCTGTGTCGCTGTAAATGGCTGCACGGAGACCGTTGTGGACGGAAAGACACTCAGTTTCAAGGCTCCTTACCGCCGTCTGCCTATCCTCGATGCCATCAAAGAAAAGACTGGATACGACTTGAACGGCAAGAGTGAAGAAGAAATTCGCCAGATCTGCAAGGAACTGAAGATGGAAGAAATTGACGATACCATGGGTAAAGGCAAGTTGATTGACGAAATCTTCGGAGAATTCTGTGAAGGTACTTATATCCAGCCGACTTTCATCACCGATTATCCGGTGGAAATGTCTCCGCTTACTAAGATGCACCGTTCTAAACCGGGGCTAACAGAACGTTTCGAATTGATGGTAAACGGCAAGGAACTTGCCAATGCCTACTCGGAATTGAACGACCCGATTGATCAGGAAGAACGTTTCAAAGAACAGATGCGTCTCGCCGACAAAGGTGATGACGAGGCGATGATTATAGACCAGGATTTCCTGCGCGCTCTGCAATATGGCATGCCGCCCACATCGGGCATCGGTATCGGTATCGACCGGTTGGTGATGTTGATGACAGGCCAGACTACCATTCAGGAGGTATTGTTCTTCCCGCAGATGCGTCCGGAAAAGGTTGTAAAGAAAGATGCAGCCGCCAAATATATGGAATTGGGTATTGCGGAAGACTGGGTTCCGGTTATTCAGAAAGCAGGCTACAATACCGTAGAGGACATGAAAGATGTCAACCCGCAGAAACTGCATCAAGACATATGCGGCATCAACAAGAAATATAAATTAGAATTGGCCAATCCGTCCGTAAACGACGTGACCGAGTGGATAAACAAGCTCTCCAAATGAAATTACCCGGTAAGATAGCGATAATGGGTGGAGGAAGTTGGGCTACAGCCATTGCAAAGATGTGTTTAGCCCAAGAAGACTCTATAAATTGGTATATGCGGAGGGATGACCGCATTGCCGATTTTAAGAGACTGGGGCATAATCCGGCCTATCTGACAGGAGTGAAATTCGATACAAGGCGCATCATGTTCAGTTCCAATATCAACGATATTGTGAAAGATTCCGATACGCTGATTTTCGTCACTCCTTCTCCTTATCTGAAAGCCCACTTGAAAAAGCTGAAAACCAAGATAAAGGACAAGTTCATCATCACCGCTATCAAAGGAATCGTACCCGATGACAACGTTATCGTATCAGAATACTTTACCAAGGAATATGGCGTACCACCTGAAAACATTGCTGTACTGGCAGGTCCTTGCCATGCAGAGGAAGTTGCTTTGGAGCGCCTATCCTACCTCACCATCGCCTGTCCGGACAAGGATAAAGCACATATCTTTGCACGCCGACTGAGAAACAGTTATATCAAGACATCCGTGAGTGACGACGTATCGGGCATCGAATACAGTTCGGTACTCAAAAACGTATATGCCATCGCTGCCGGCATTTGCAGCGGACTGAAATATGGAGATAACTTCCAGGCTGTGCTGATTTCCAATGCCATCCAAGAGATGAACCGTTTTCTGAATACAGTTCACCCGCTGAACAGAAACGTAGACGAGTCTGTTTATTTGGGTGACTTGTTGGTGACGGGGTATTCCAACTTCAGCCGCAACCGGACATTCGGCACGATGATAGGTAAAGGATATTCCGTGAAGAGTGCGCAGATTGAGATGGAGATGATTGCAGAAGGTTACTACGGTACGAAATGTATCAAGGAAATCAACAAGCATCATCATGTCAATATGCCGATACTGGACGCTGTATACAATATTCTATACGAGCGTATCTCGCCTATGATTGAGATTAAACTACTAACTGACTCTTTTAGATAACCTTTAAACAAGAAAGATATGATTAGCTTGAACATTGAAAAAACATTTGGATTTATCTCCAAAGAAAAAGTTTTTGCCTACGAAGCTGAAGTAAAAGCCGCACAGGAAATGCTTGAAAAAGGAACAGGAAAAGGTAATGACTTCTTAGGTTGGCTGCACCTGCCCTCTTCCATCACAAAAGAACATCTGGCTGACTTGAATGCTACCGCAAAAGTGTTGAGAGACAATTGCGAAGTGGTGATCATCGCCGGTATCGGCGGCAGCTATCTGGGTGCGCGTGCCGTAATTGAGGCTTTGTCCAACAGTTTTGCCTGGTTGCAGGAAAAGAAGAGTGCTCCTGTCATGATTTATGCCGGACATAACATCAGCGAAGATTATCTGTATGAACTCACCGAATATCTGAAAGACAAGAAGTTCGGTGTCATCAATATTTCCAAATCGGGAACGACCACCGAGACTGCGCTCGCTTTCCGTCTGCTGAAGAAACAATGCGAAGACCAACGCGGCAAAGAGACAGCCAAACAAGTAATCGTTGCCGTTACGGATGCCAAGAAAGGCGCTGCACGTGTCACTGCCGACAAGGAAGGATACAAAACGTTCATCATCCCCGATAACGTAGGCGGACGCTTCTCCGTACTGACACCTGTTGGTTTGCTGCCGATTGCAGTTGCCGGATTCGATATCGAGCAACTGGTTGCCGGTGCTGCCGAGATGGAAAAGGCATGCGGTTCTGACGTTCCTTTCGCCGAAAATCCTGCCGCTATCTATGCCGCTACCCGTAATGAACTGTACAAAAGCGGAAAAAAAATCGAAATTCTCGTAAACTTCTGCCCGAAACTGCACTACGTAAGCGAATGGTGGAAACAGTTGTACGGAGAATCCGAAGGTAAGGACAGCAAAGGTATCTTCCCTGCATCAGTAGACTTCTCTACCGACCTTCACTCTATGGGGCAATGGATTCAGGAAGGCGAACGTACCATCTTCGAGACTGTAATTTCATTGGACAAGGTGAATCACAATCTAGTAGTTCCTTCTGATGAAGCCAATCTGGACGGTTTGAACTTCTTGGCAGGAAAACATGTGGACGAAGTGAACAAGATGGCCGAATTAGGTACTCAGTTGGCTCACGTTGACGGTGGCGTACCCAATATGCGTGTCGTTCTTCCTTCATTGAGCGAATACAATATCGGCAGCCTGCTCTATTTCTTCGAGAAAGCTTGCGGCATCAGCGGCTATCTGTTAGGCGTGAATCCGTTCAACCAGCCGGGCGTAGAAGCATACAAGAAGAATATGTTTGCTTTGCTCAACAAGCCGGGCTACGAAGAAGAGTCCAAAGCCATTCGTGCCAAGCTATAATAGATTACCTGCATAGAAAAAAGAAAGGGGATTGAACTCTTACTCTATAAAAAATTACCCTCGCTACACTATAAACAGTAGCGAGGGTAATTTTTTTATTTAGAAGTCATCCGGACACGGCTATTTCCCAACCGTCTTTCAGTCTTTTTCTTCATCTACTTTTGTTTTCAAGCCAATTTCTTCTTGTGCCCCTTCACATTCGGCTTTCGAAGAAAGATAGAATTCCAACTTTACATCTCCATTTTTATCTACATGCACAATGGTAGCCCGCACCATGATACGAGTGTGCGTCACGCCATCTTTAAAACGGAGTTGTCCATTCTCTTCATCCGTCAGATTTCCTTCCGTAGACACTTCCGCTTTCTCATAAATGAGTTTGGTAGCCAATGCCTCATCATTATCCTTCTGAAGCTTGAAAGTTTTCAGTTCAGCTCCATTCCCGTCCAAAAGTAAAAGAGCCTTAATCTCGTCTCCCTCTTTCAGCACCGGCAATTCATCCATTTTATTTGCATAGTTCTCTTCCTCTGCACCTTCCACAGTCGATTCTGCTTTCACATGCAGTTTCTCGATCTTAATCATAGGGCTTTCCCCGTTGTCAGAACAAGCGCCTAAAAACAAAGGTAGCAGCAACAACACTCTCTTTTTCATGCTATCAATGAGTTTATAACGCTGCAAAAATACACATAATCTTCTAAACAGCAAATATTTGTATCGTTAATCACATTATTGCCTTATTTACAACTATCTTACCATTCTGCCTTGTCTCTCATTTTTTATCATTATCTTTGCTTCGTGTATAGAAATCTCTTAACTTAAATAATAAATAAAATGAAACGAAATCTTCTAATAGGATCTTGCAGATTCATGCTACTGTGTAGCTTGTCATTATTAATGGTATTATCAATCAGCAGTTGCCAGCAAAGTAAACTCAAAGCCGTGGTTGCCATCGCCAACAAACAATGCCCGATAGAGGTGGAAGGAATCGGTAAGGTTACCAGCATCATTTACGATAAAGAAAATGTGGTGTATACGCTCAACATGAATGAGGATATCGTCGATATATCAGTATTAAAGGAAAACCCTGAAAGCATGAAAGAAACTATCAAGGCTATGTTCTTGAATCCGGAAGCAGATGTCAAGGAACTGCTTAACCTGATAGCCGCATGCAATGCAGGGTTACAAATGAAGTTTGTAGGACAGGACTCCGGTGAAGAGGCCGTATGCAGGCTTGCTCCCGAAGATGTAAAAGAAGTGCTCAATGCAAACTCCACTCCTGAGCAAAGCAAACGTGCCCAACTTGAAACGCAACTGAAAATGGCAAACCTGCAATTTCCGATGCAGGCAAGTGATGAGGTTCTTATAGAAAAGGTGGAACTTGAAGACGAATCGGTTGTCTATATCTGTAAAGTAGATGAAGACGTCTGCTCTATCAGCCAAATAGAAGAAAGTGCGAAAGAGATAAAGAAAGAAGTTGTTGCCAGCCTGACTGAACAGGACGACACGGCAACCCAACTGTTCCTGCAAACGTGCATAGATAATGACAAAAACATAACTTACAGATATATCGGTTCGGAATCCGATGATTACTGCGACATAGTCATCACGCTGCCCGAACTGAAGAAAATGATAGTAAAGAAGTAAGTATAAAAAGATCCTGCGACAACATATCAAGTATGAAAAAGAAACTGAAAGCCGTCCTGTTCGACATGGACGGCGTACTTTTCAACTCTATGCCCTACCATTCCGAAGCATGGCATAAGGTAATGAAATCTCACGGGTTCACCCTCAGCCGCGAAGAAGCATATATGCACGAAGGGCGGACGGGAGCTGCCACTATCAATATCGTATTTCAACGTGAGCTGGGCAGAGAAGCCACTCAAGAAGAAATTGAAAGCATTTATCAGCAGAAAAGCGCCCTGTTCAACTCATATACAGAGGCCGAGCGTATGCCCGGTGCATGGGAGCTATTGCAAAAGATAAAGGGTGAAGGACTGGTTCCGATGGTGGTGACCGGTTCGGGACAACTTTCACTGCTCGAACGGCTGGAGCATAACTTCCCGGGCATGTTCAAAAGAGAGCTGATGGTTACAGCTTTTGATGTGAAATACGGGAAACCGAATCCAGAACCTTATCTGATGGCTTTGAAAAAGGGTGGGTTGAAAGCCGATGAAGCCGTCGTCATAGAAAACGCTCCGTTGGGAGTGGAAGCCGGACACCGGGCAGGTATCTTCACGATTGCCGTAAACACCGGTCCCTTGGACGGGCAAGTTTTGCTGGATGCAGGAGCCGATTTACTGTTCCCATCCATGCAAGCACTTTGTGAAGCGTGGGACAACTTGAGTATATAGTCATCCGTTTTTCATTCATCAAAACATTTATCTTTAAAATACAGATTCTGCCATGCAAAAGTTATTATCCCTGCCCCCCAACCTGATCCATTGTTTTCATGAACTGGAGGAAGTAAATCATGCCGACTGGTTTTGTACGTCAGACCCTATCGGGAGCAAGTTAGGTTCGGGAGGCGGAACGACGTGGCTGCTACAAGCCTGCCATCAGGAATTCGCACCCCAAGAGAGTTTCAAAGACTGGATAGGACGCGAAATGAGAATATTGCTTCTTGCAGGCGGTCAAAGTCGTCGCCTGCCAAGCTACGGACCTTCCGGTAAGATACTAACTCCCATTCCTATTTTCAGTTGGGAACGCGGACAGAAATTAGGGCAGAATCTGCTATCATTGCAACTTCCGCTATACGAACGAATCATGAAGCAGGCTCCCGCCAGGCTGAATACCCTGATAGCCAGCGGAGATGTATATATCCGTTCGGAAAAACCGTTGCAGGATATTCCACATGCAGACGTAGTATGCTACGGTCTGTGGGTCAATCCGGCATTGGCCACACACCACGGCGTATTCGTGTCCGACCGGAGAAGTCCGGAAATCCTCGACTTTATGTTGCAGAAGCCATCGCTTGAAGAATTGGAAAGTTTGTCAAGGAACCACCTGTTCTTAATGGACATCGGCATTTGGATTCTTAGCGACCGGGCTGTGGAAGTATTGATGAAGCGTTCATTGAAACAAGGAACGGACGACATCCATTATTATGATTTATATTCGGATTACGGATTGGCTTTGGGAGCGCATCCCAAAATAGAAGATGAAGAAATCAACCGACTCTCCGTAGCCATACTGCCCTTACCCGGCGGAGAATTCTATCACTACGGCACAAGCCGCGAACTGATATCTTCGACGCTGTCGATACAAGAAAAGGTACGCGACCAGAGAAAAATCATGCATCGGAAAGTGAAACCCAATCCGGCTATCTTTATTCAGAATTCTATTACCAAGATAGCCCTTTCTCCCAAGAATGCCAATCTATGGATTGAAAACAGCTATATAGGAGAAGGTTGGAAATTGGGTTCCCGCCAAATCATTACAGGAGTCCCGGAAAATCATTGGGATGTTTGCTTACCGGATAGTATCTGCGTAGACATCGTTCCTGTCGGTGAGCGCGACTTCATTGCCCGTCCGTATGGTCTGGACGACGTATTCAAAGGAGCATTGAAAGAAGCCACGACTACCTATCTCAATATCCCGTTTCCACAATGGATGGAAGAAAGAGGTATTACGTGGGAGGAAATAAAAGGGCGCACGGATGACCTGCAAGCGGCTTCTGTCTTCCCCAGAGTATCTTCCATAGAAGAATTGGGAATATTAGTGCGCTGGATGATTTCAGAGCCGCAACTGGAAGAAGGGAAAAAACTTTGGTTGCAAGCAGAGAAAGTGTCCGCCGATGAGATTTCGGCAGGTGCCAACCTGAAACGGCTTTATGCACAGCGCAGCAACTTCCGCAGGGAGAATTGGAAAAGCCTGGCCGCCAATTACGAAAAAAGTGTATTCTACCAGCTCGACCTGCAAGATGCAGCCAATGAATTCACCCGTTTTAACTTAAACGCACCCGCCGTTCTGACAGAAGATGCCGCACCAATGGTTCGGATGCATAACCGGATGCTTCGCGCACGAATCATGAAGTTGCGCGAAGACAATGACTGGCACCAAGAAGAGCAGGCAGCCTTCCATTTACTTCGTGACAGTCTGTTAGGTGCTATGTCAGAGCACAAGAATCACCCTGTGCTCAGCGTCTATTCAGACCAAATCGTATGGGGACGCAGCCCTGTACGGATTGATGTCGCCGGAGGATGGACAGACACTCCCCCCTACTCCCTTTATTCGGGCGGAAGTGTTGTCAACCTTGCCATCGAGTTGAATGGACAGCCACCCTTACAAGTATACGTAAAACCTTGCAAAGAATATCACATCGTGCTCCGCTCCATTGATATGGGTGCAATGGAAATCATACGGAACTATGAAGAACTGCAGGACTATAAGAAAGTCGGTTCGCCGTTCTCCATACCTAAAGCAGCCCTCAGTCTGGCAGGATTCGCACCTGCATTCTCCGCCGAGCGCTATGCCTCATTGGAAGAACATTTGAAGGCATTCGGGTCGGGGCTTGAGATTACATTGTTGGCAGCCATCCCTGCAGGTTCCGGATTGGGCACCAGTTCTATCTTGGCATCCACCGTTCTCGGTGCAATCAATGACTTCTGCGGATTGGCGTGGGACAAAAATGACATTTGCAGTTATACCTTAGTATTGGAGCAACTGCTGACGACGGGCGGCGGTTGGCAAGATCAGTATGGTGGCGTATTCTCTGGCGTCAAACTGCTGCAATCCGAAGCGGGCTTTGAACAGAATCCGTTAGTCCGCTGGCTGCCCGACCAGCTCTTTATTCATCCTGATTATCGCGACTGCCACTTGTTATACTATACAGGAATCACCCGTACGGCGAAAGGCATTCTATCCGAAATTGTCAGCTCCATGTTCCTCAATTCGGGCATGCACCTCAGTTTATTGGCCGAAATGAAAGCACACGCCATGGATATGAGTGAAGCCATTCTACGCAGTAACTTTACGGGATTCGCCGGTCTGGTTGGTAAAACGTGGATGCAGAACCAAGCATTGGACCACGGAACGAATCCACCTGCAGTGGCAGCTATTATCGAGAAAATCAAAGACTATACATTAGGATACAAACTTCCCGGTGCCGGTGGTGGCGGCTACTTATATATGATAGCCAAAGACCCGCAGGCCGCAAGCCAAATCCGCCGGATACTGACAGAGCAAGCTCCCAACCCGCGTGCACGCTTCGTAGAAATGACGCTCTCCGACAAAGGACTCCAAGTGTCAAGAAGTTGAAATAAAAACGAGGCTGAACTCTAATTGAGACAGCCTCGTTTTGTATGATAGAGGATATCCGTGGGAAATGGGGGGATATCCTCTATTGGAAATGAATAGATGAAGAAGAGTACTTTCACAAGCACAGCTTTTCAATCCATTCCCTAAGGGAATCTTCACAATTGAGTGAAGAAAAAGGGTATTTTACAAAAGCACGGACTTTCACAAGCCCGGACCTCTTAAGATTCTCACAGAGAGAGCACTCTATATAAACGATATATATAAAGGAAATGGGGAAAACTCTCTCATGAGAAATTGGGATATTTTGTTTTTTTTCAATAGCCTTTGTGCTCCATATTTACTCAGCAATACAGACACTTACCCGATTCTCTTCTGGAGTATTATACGGCTGTACTGTATCACCCTTATAATCCACAGTAATTCTATCGGCAGCAATACCTTTTGCTTTCAACGCTTCCGCTACATTATTCGCACGTTTTTCCGATAATTTGCTGTTGATGCCGACATTGCCCGTTCCTTTGTCGGCATATCCCGTCACGCTCACTTTAGCAGTCGTATTTTTCTCTAAATATTCTACCAAAGAAGCAATCTTGGCTTGCTGATCGTCCTGAATCTTCGCCGAGTTTATAGCAAAAAAGATGTTCTGCTTCATCGGTTCAATCACTACTTCCTTTTTAGGTTGCGGTTTTTCTATTACTGAAGCCGGTTTAGGCTGTTCTGCCACTACCGGTTCCGATTCCGGCTCGTAATAGACCGGAGCAGTTTTAGTATAGCTTTTACCCAATTTGATACTTACACCGACAAGCGCATTCAGTTGCCAATCACAGTTTCCGGCCTTTTTGGAGTTGAACTTATCGGATAAAGCGTTGGCATTTGCTTCGATATTGATAGACAGACGATCATTCAGACGAAGATCGCAGCCAAGACCGAAACGTCCGGTGACGAGGAACTTTCCTTCCTGCCAAAGATATTCCAGCTTATAGGTCCGTGTGTCGAGTGCATTTGCTTCATCGTTGTCAAAGCCACGATTCAGCCCTACGCCACCAAAAAGATAGCCATTGAACACACGCTTCGGATTGAAACCACAGAACAAAGTACTGAGGTCGGCCATGATGTCTACATTTCCTTGCAGATATTTATATTGGTAGGTTTGTTGCGGATTAACCCATCCACCCTTTGCCTGCCAGCCACTTACACCAACACGTGCACCGAATGCGGAAGCGAACTTATAACCAACATTAAGAGCAGCTGCCGGAGAAATAAGGTCAGTGAATTTTGCTTCACCTACGGTATGAGCTGCTCCTACCTGTGCTTGAATAAACCAATGAGGTTTGAAGGTGATTTTTCCTTCTTCCTTAATGCGTGAAGATTGAGGTTCACCTTGTCCAAAAACAGCCACCGTACTCAAACACATAACAGCCAAGACCAAATTCCTTTTTAATTTCATTTCATTCGTTATATTTAATATTGATTCAATGTTAAAAAGGAGAGCGTGTATTTCTTATCACACCCTCCTTTTTAACAACTTATATTTTCTCACGATAAATGAGAATGTAACCTCTTTCCTATACAGAATTTGAAAAAGAGAGTAAAAGGTTGTGCCCTGCGGCACAACCTAATTACTATTCAGTCAAAGTTATTTTGTAGCTTTAACCTGTACGGTAATCGTTTCCTTGATTGTACCCCACTTGTAAGTAATAGTCAAAGGAATATAAAGTTCATAAGCTTTAATTTCAACTCTACCGCTCTTGATATAAGTTATAGTACCAAAATCAGGAAGTTCTGTTACAGCAGTACCTGAATAAGTTACAGTCTTAGGATCAGATTCAATAATCTTTGCAGCTAATTCTGCACCAAATGCTTCTTCAAGTGTCTGACGTTTTCCAGTCCAGTTCGTTTCAACTTTCTTGATATCCTCACACTTAATGCTTGTCACACCATAATATCTATAGTAATCCAAATTAGCAGCGAAGCTATTCAGCGGAGAATCGTTTCTCCAGTCTGTAAAGGAAATAAGTTCACCCAATTTCAAGACATTGGCAGCATCACCTTCGTTCAAACCGTCAGTAAAGAACTTACTTGCATCAGGAGATACACTTACCGGACGAATAAAGGCAAGCTTGAATTCACCGTTAGTAACAGGAACCGTCATGTCACAACCATTTTCATAAACGATGTCCATAACTGCATAGAAGCTATTATCACCACGTGCAGCGGTATTCAACAGATTCTTAGCAACAGCTGTATTTGCATATGTAACATCATTATTGTTATCACCAGATAAACTTGCAACCAAATTACTTGCCTCTATTGCAGCAGCAACAGCAGCACCGGTCAAGTCCTTACCAACAGCATGCAATTCAGTCTTGTCAGCATTCAATGCCAATTGATATTGTGTACCGTCAACACCAGCTACCAAGCCACGTGCAGCTTTCAGGTTCTTATCAGAGAATACGAATGTATAATCCATCTTATCAGCTGCAAAGCTCGGATATTTAGTTGCATCAAATGAGCTAGAATAATCGAACTGAACTTTACCGCCATTGAAGAACTCATTCATATCACCAATAATCTGGGTTGTATTAGTAGCACCAGGAGTCTCACAATAGATAGAAGCTACAGTCTTATCATCATTCCAAGCTGATGTAGCTCTCTCTTTGGCAGTTGCAGTGAAGTTGATAGGATCTACTTTTACAACATGCTTGATAGCAACATATTTCGGATACATTCCACCGTTTGCTATAGAAACTATAACATCAGCATCTGTTGTTTTCTCATATACAGCATAAGCTACGTAAGTTTTAGCTTCCAACGGTGCAGTTGTCAATTCGAATTTAGCTCCGCGGTTAGCCTTATTATCACCAGCAGTTAGGATTTCTGTTACATTCCAAGTACCTACGTTATCAAATCCGGCAACAGGAGCAGTAGCAAATCCATAAAGAGTATGGAACTGTTCTTTACTCAATGCTTTCAATTTTTCATTTGTACTGAATGTGTATACCTTAGTACTCATAAACTCGTCATTAGTTGACCAAGTATAAGCAGGATTGTTGCAATCAATGCCAATAGTAGCATTTTCAGTAATAGTGATATCCGATTCCGGTTTAGCAGCAGCATCACCCACAATCAATAATTTGATATAAGCAGCAGCAACGATTGAATTTCCATTATGTGAATCAGTCAATTTAGCCAATACCATCGGAGCCTTACCAATACAACTTTCGTTTACATTGCCATAGTTTACAGCCTTGAATGTTGTACCAGACAAACTCATATAGCGATCTTGCGGAGTTTCATCAACTTTGTAAGGAACAGCTTCAAAAGACAATTTGAGGTCAGGATATTTAGCATAATCAAAGAACTTATGACCATCAACATCCTTAACATTACATGCTGAAACAAGTGTAGTCAGGTCGATACCGGCAATAGCCTCAGAATAAGTAACATTCTGAACCAAAGCAGCATTTCCTACCATCGGCATATTCTTATCATCAATCTTAGCCACCTGAGCCTCTGCATCAGCTTTAGTGATAGCAAAATGGTTAGCATCATCTCCTGAATTTTCTGCTGTTACAGCCTTATCTGTCAAAACAACATCAATTTCGGCATCTTTATTGATAACACCTACATATTCAGTAGTGACTTTATTTTGTGCAGTTGTTTCAAATTGAAGAGCAATCATATCCAATTTATTTGCATCAGCTTCAAATAAAGCAGGATCAGCTTCCAAAGACACAGTCATTACGCCATCCTCTATCGTAGTTTTCTTCCAGTCAATAAATACACCCGGAGTTCTTGTCACCTGTTCTGCTGTCTGTTTCAAAATCTGAGCCTTGCCTTCTTCTGTCAATTGAGCAAGTGTAGCACTTGACGGATTAACCCGATATTGAGGAGCAGCTACATTGGACATATATAAAGTAGCTGTTTCAGATGTTTTTACCTCGTTATTTTCAATTGTTTTCTGCTTGTAAGAGTTTTCTTCAAACACAATTACTCTTTCACCCCATCCGACCAAGATCTTCGTTGGGATATATTCAAAGCTTGTGATTGGCAGTACATCCTGAATAAGCAACTTTGTTGAGAGCGGTTTATTATCGACTAAGACTTCCCATCCTACTACGACTCCATCCTCATCTTTATACTGAACAACACTTACAGCTGTTTTATCATGTTGCGGTTGTTTTGGAACAGTAACTCCTGTTTTAGTTGAGTTTTCTTTATCATCCTTTGTTCCATACCACATCACACCCTCTGAATCCATCCAGAACTTAGTAGGGTCTAATTTAGTGTCTTGAATTACCGTATCGTTATCAGTGATTTCAAATGTTTTAACGACTTTAGAGTTGTCAGATCCTGTCAGAGTGACAGTAACAGTAGTCACATTTCCCTCTCTTTTGCTGGCTACATCCAAAGTGTACGTCGTATTCGTATCATTATCAGGGATTGTATAAGTAATAGGAGTCCCCGATTGATCTGTTACTGTCAATACACCATTAGCAAAGGATACCGATTTCACATAAGCCAACGCTCCGAACTTGGTGTTCAAGTCAGCTAATGTTTTTTCGACTGCATCCACACGTTCGCTTAGACCATTGATGTCGTCATCGTAGTCTTTACAAGATGTAAATGTGCCCGTCGAAGACGCTAATAACGCTCCAAGCAGGACTGCATTTAAAAACTTTTTGTTCATAATAAAAAACTTTTAATTTATAAATTAAAAAAATAAAAATGTAATTCTCGTTTCTGATTCAATGTCACTTGTGTTTCCCTTTTCACATTTTATTAACATAACCTCCTTTTTTCATTTTACCTGTGTCCATGATTTCTTTGGTCAGGACAGAATATACTCCCATACTATCCTATCCCGTTACTTCGTAGGTAACGGGAAAACCTTTGTCCTGACTCCTAAAGAGCCTTCTATACGAAAAACAGATGTATTAATAACGAAATTTTTTACCCCTGCTTTCAGATGACAGCAGAGGGGAGGGAATTCTTTGAATAAAATTAGGTAGTTAAAAGACCTGATAAGAAGAATTCCACAACTTTATAATGCTATTTTCCTTTTTTTAAGTAGTTTATTAAAAAAAATATCCTTTTTGTTTGCATATTCTCTAAAATATATTCACCTTTGCAACGCTATTTAGTTCCGTTACCTACGAAGTAACGGCCTAATATTCAGCAGATTTCTGATAACACAGAATGCCTTACAAAATTTACAACCTGTTGGTTGGCGTCATCTATTTTCTTATTCCGAAAGGGCTTGAGATATGTCTCAGTCACTGTAATTGACGAGTGTCCCATAGCTTCAGAAATTATACCGGGGTGGATTTCGCAATAATATGCTGTTGTAGCCCAAGTATGGCGGGCGGTATATGAACTTAATCTATCACCCAATCCCAGTATTTCACCAAGCAACATCAGTTGTCTGTTAAAATTACGAAGAGCCAACTGATACTCCCGATAAGCTTCCTTTGTTCCTTCACGATTACTTAAGATGGGGAACAGATAAGGAGATGAACTGTCACGACTCATATACTTTTTTAATATCTCCATAGCTTCCGGTGTTAAGGTTACTGCCAAGGGACGTCCTGTCTTACGTCTGCGATAGGTGATAACATTATCATGCAAATCACTTTTACGCAGATAAGCCAAATCGACAAACGGTAGCCCGCGTAGCAAGAACATCAGAACAAACAGCTCCCGAACCCGTTGCATGTTAGGACTTACAGCAGATGTTTGCATTTTAGTGAATACTTTTTTCATATCTTCCATTCCCAACGAACGTTTGCGATCAGCACGTGTACCTGTATAAACCGTACGGAACAGATGAGGGACATACGGTGCAAAATGACTGTCGACCGCCCGATTATAAACAGCACGAACTGTTCTCAAATAAGTGGAAACAGTGTTCCAACTACAGCCACGGCTACGAAGGTGAATCTCAAAGCCTTTTAACCACTCCGGAGTTATCTCATGAAATGTAAAATCCCTATTCCCATAATAGGAGATAATGGCATTGAGACTACTTTTGTAGACATGGGCAGTTCCAAAACTTCCTTCCATCTGTAGCCCATCGACTACTTGCGTCATAAATTCTACTACTTTCAACATTATATTTGTTTTATAAAAATTATGTTATAAATGTAACAGGAATCAGACTAATGAACCATCTTCTGATACATATCTTATTTAAAATTGTCTTGTCTGCACACTATGTACAAAAACACGTAAGGATAATAACAAAACTATTAGCATGAATGTTGTAGGAATAGGAGGATGTTTATTAGGAGATCAGATAGAATAGAAACTATAGCAAAGCCAAGTTTTCGCCAATTATTTAGTCCAAGCGCTTGTGGTAATTAAATAACTAAAGTTTCCCACCCCTCATTAAATAGCTTGAAGAGGGGTGGATTATCTTTCAAGCTACATGTACTCAATG
>CAKUYM010000073.1 GCA_934716785.1 uncultured Bacteroides sp.
CTGCCAAATAGGCAAGAAACCATGTCGTTTTTTTATGCCATTATCTCAAGAATATTTAACTTGCGAAACTTAAATAACTCATTATTACTTTTTTATTATAGCCTTCCATTGTAAAATCTCTATTTTATCTTAAATGTGAATTGTAAATAACCATTTCCTGATATTCATAGAATCAAATCCTCTTATAATCTTACAATATTATGACTCATTATCTCACAATATATTGAATATTCTAATAAACAGCATGAATTTAATCGTTTATAACACGAGATGATTTTCTTTTCAATGCCCTATGGCAGTTCTCATTGGAGACACTGCCGAATGGCACTTGTTTCCGTTTCATTCTTGCAAAAAAAGATGAAACGGTTTAACAGGAACAACTGCCTGTTGAAACAATACCGGCACCAATGTCACAACAGGCAGTTTTATGGTTACTTATGGCAGTCCAAACCGATTTTCAAAGCCAAATCGCTCCGGCTTCCACATCCCCTGACTTATAAGTGTAAATTATAAACTCTTCAAGCGCTTCTTTCCATGTAAGATTGAAGGTTCCCATAATTGAATGTATGGCACGATTACTTTTTTCATCAAGCCCGTCTTCTTCCACCCCTTCGGGGTTCGTGTCTTCGTCTACCCCCACAGTCTCTTCACGGCTCCAGAACACCACTACCGGAATGTTTAGGTTGATATCCCATGTACCACGCTGGATCAATATTCCGGAAGGTTTATAGAACGGATCAAAAGTACCTGTTTCCGGATTGCCCTTGGATTTGTAGCCGTGATAAAGACGAATTTTCAGGTCGAATTCCTTACGGTCTTTCAAAAAACGGATAACTCCTTTCAAACCTATCGGGTTACTGTCTCCTGTTATTTCAGCTTCCTTGCTATGTTTGGTCTTGTCCCAGGGGGTAGTGTCCACATAAAGATAATCCACCAATTTCTGCGGTTCATTGTCATCGGCTTCCGGCTGACCGCCAAATGTGGGTTTTACATTTTCAGGCGTGAAGAAATGTTGATGAATATTATCCTGCCCGTTTTCTATAAACTGGCTGTTCATCAAATCTCCTTTGGCGTTATAGTAATAGATGAACATCAAATAAACGGGAGCCGGGGTGTATTTCCCATAAGTATAGTAGTCTCCATTTTTCTGCACGTAGAACTTGCTTTGACTGCCTTCGGCAAGCCTCCAACCCTTGCCGGCTTTCAGCTCATAAGTTATTTCCTGAATACGTTTCATGTGCTTGGCCGGAGATTCCGGATTCTGGTGAGGTCCACCGACTTTCTGTATTTCATTCCAGTCTGCATGCAGGTGACATTCCACAAGACGGATAGTCATTTTGGAAGGATCTTCATGCAATTTATTATCTGTCTCATTTTCAGGAATTACAGGAACTTTACTGCATGAATTGAACAACAACGAAAGAGCTGTTCCTATCAGGAACATCAATGCGATTTTACATACATTTGTTTTCATTTTTTATTTATTTGGTTAATAATAATTGTTATAAATCAAAAACTCCAGTTCACTACACAACGTACATCAGATCCCATGTCATGTGCATAGTAGCGTGAACGGTTAGTGTATTCTTTATATTCTTTGTTCAAGATATTGTCTGCCGCTATCATGAATTGTAGTTTGTATCCGTATTTTACAGGACACTCAAAGCTAGCAGCGAACCCCAAGAGGTGGTATGCCGGAGGGGTATAGGGAATAAGATCCGTATTCGAGTCAAACCGGGTCTGTTTTGCCACGAATCGATGTCTGATACTCAAACGTAATTTGGAATGCGATTTGGTTTCGTGAAGCCATGAGAGGTCATGGCTGAAACGGGAAGAGGGGATATAAGGAAGGTAATTTCCTGTCGTCTGTTCATTTGCCCGTATAAAAGAAGCAATCAGGTGATAATCCCATGAATTTATGGGCATGAAGTGAAAGTCAAAATCCATTCCGCGAAAGAAAGCCGGGGTCTGTTTGTATTGGAATACAGGGTATACCCCCGAAATAACAGTGATGGTTTCTTTCTTCGGTTCATCATAGATATAGCCGCTTATCCATTGCAGGTAACCGTCCATTCGGGCACTGAATACCTTATTGCTGTAACTGATGGAAGATATCCATTTATAGCTCCTTTCGGAGTGCATGGTAGAATCTCCTTTGACAAACATTCCGGATCCGAGTTCATTTCCGTTGCTATATAATTCATACACGTGAGGAGCTCTCCAGGCCAGCCCGAAATTAGTGGTGAGCTTCCATTGGTCAGAAAAATGATGATGACCTCCCAGACTGTATGATACGTTATTGAACTTTCTTGTTCCTCCATAGAGACTTCCTGTCCAGTCATAACCACTGGCACGGGTTTCCTGTCCGTCAAAACGAATACCTGCTTCAATTCCTCCTTTACTGTAATTATACTTCCCGATACCATATATTCCCATCTGTGTCTCCGTATAGTTGGGAATAACGGGAACAATACCTGTTCCTGCCTGACTGTGATTATCAATGAACATAATTTGTCCCCCAACCTCTGTTTGCCATGAATTATAATTCAATTTCCAGCAGAGAGAGTTTTGTAATGAGTTTAAGTGCAGGGAAACAGCTGGAATGTCGGAACCCAGACGCCGGATGCGGTTTTCCTGTCGGTCGTCCTTCTGCCAGGAACTTTGCCAGTAAAGATTTCCTGCGTTCCGCATACTGAACTTCATTTTACCAATGGCTGTCTGATGGGTAACTTTTTGATATGGGTATGCGATACTTCGCGTGAAAGGATCTGTGTACAGGGGACGTCCCAATCGGATACGTTCTGCCAGCAGATCTTCACTTCCCATCTGGGCACTGAACATTACTCCCGTCCGGTTGTAAAAGTGACTGTAGAATCCTTCTATTCTTAAACGTCCACGGTCATAGCCGAGTAAAGCGGAGGTATGATGTTCTCTGGCTCCAGTGTTATTTAGAAGATAGTTTGCGGTGGAACGGTCTCCGGAATTTGAATATGTCCCCTGTACTCGCCAGGCAAGGTCACGGAGAAAAGGGAAAGTGCCTTCCAACTGTCCGGTCAGCACATAACGGTGACCATTACTTCCATAAAGTATGGAAGTCTTTCCTTTCAAGGCCTTCTTCCGGAAGGGTAAGGGAGCCTGTTCCATGACAATAATTCCTCCCAAAGCTTCTGAACCATATCGTACCGCGTCAGAACCTTTTATCACCCGAATGGAAGCGTTTCCGTTCATATCCACTTCAGGAGCATGATCAACTCCCCATTGTTGGCCTGTCTGGCGGGAACCATTGTTTATGATTAATATCCGGTTGCCATACATTCCTTGGATGACAGGTTTGGCAACTGTCGTCCCCGTACTGATGGAACTTACGCCACTGACCTGTTCAAGCAGAGAGGTGAGAGAAGTTCCCAATGCGCGATTGATTGCGAAGGAAGTAAGGTTGTTGCTTACCGTATTCCGAGTCACTCCGGAGCACTCACCGGTAATAATGACTTCTTCCAGAATTTTTATCTCCGGATAAAGATATACTGTTTGAATATTCACCTTTTTGAATGCCTCACTCAAATATATATATTGAGATTTGTAGCCCAAACTCTGTACAAGAACTGTATCCTTGGAATTTGTCTTCCAAGGGATAATGATTCTTCCTCCGGTTGAACTGGCAAGGGGTTGATTCTCCAATAAGATGTAAGCTCCTTCAATCGGACGTCCGGTTTCCTTATCTACAACCAACAGTGTCCTATGTGTATCTGATTGCTGTCGGTATTTCTGTGCATACATCCTTGTAGGAGATATTGCACACAGCCAGACAATGAATAGACACACATATTGGAAATATGCATGAAATGTCATACTTTACGAAAATTGTAATGAAGTTATAAATTGTTTAAGATAACCAAAGGGCACAGCATCCCTCTTTCACATGTCATCTTATAATGCATGCAACCCATGAGAGGGATTGTAATAGTTGGACAGGAGGAGCGCGGAGAGACAATAGGGGAAAAGTAACAGTAATGTCCTTCTCCTTTTGGATAAGATATTCAACGGGGTTCTCTGTCTGAACGCAATTGTACTCAAAGCTCTCGGCTTCGGTAAATGAAGATAAAGTGAACAGGCAGATAGCGCATTTATCGGCAGAATCATGATGGGAAGATTGTTGCTCATCATGAGATATACATAAATCTTCTTTGTGAACATGAAAGGCTTTCACAAAGAAGAAAGGCATCATAGTCAGCAACAATAAGCATGCCACTATGGCTCTGTATTTCCGCTTTTTTCTTGCATTATCCATTAGGTTGTAAAGATAGCAGATTGCATAATTGTACGCAATACCTATAAATGATGATTTTACGATCAAGTACGATTAAATATATTGTCCCGATTATTTTGATATGGGAATCAAATAAATCGACACATCGTTACCGGCTGTATGATAACAGGCTATAATAAATCTTCCTATTTTTATTCCTGTTCATATTGGAGGGCCTGTGTAAGATGCCCCCTAAAACCAAAATGATTCTTCTCCCAGAAAATATTCAGTAATGATCTCTTGATAAGTTTTGACCGATGAGCATTATTATTTTAAAATCAAGTACTTCGATTCTCATATAATTGTTTTTAAATTCGTTTAAAATTGAACGGTGTCCAATTATTACGATAATACTTCAGTTCACGTTGATATTTCGAGGACGCAAAGTACGGCTCATTCCCAAAGCATAAGAGAAAGGATTGATGTCGAAATCGCGTTCAAATGTTCCGGTTACCATATTCTTTCTTTGCGGAAGTGTACCTGGAAAGTTTTGGTTACGCCAATTTCCTTGTACAGATATGCCAGCTTTTATCTTGTCTTCATTCCAATAGAAAGATTTTTTTATATTTATTGGTCGAGAGAGGCTACTACTACCCTCCTGAAGTTAGTAAACGGAATCATTTTTTACTTCCTCTTTTTTTCTTCCTCTTTTTTTCTTATTGTTGTGCATTAATAAATAAAGCTCTTGCAAGAAAAAAAAGGAATATTTTTGTCTTAGATATCATTGTGAATTTCAATTTAAATATAAACACAATATTGGACCGGATCAATTTGTCACAAATCATTTTATAACGAAGAAGGTATGTGTATGGACATATTAAAAAGAATAGCGTCACTCGTCAATACCAAATCATTAGCACCAATCATTTGAAAAACAATATACAAAAAACGCTTTCCGCCAATCTCCTTTAATTGGGCGGAGTTAAGTTCAAATCTTACATTATCCAAATATATATCCTTTACAGAAGAAAAGAGACCATTCAAGACGTTCTTGCTCCATTTATTCTTTTCCCATTGCAATGAATCATGATCCTTAATTACAAATTCCACATACTGTATCCATCTATCTATAGAATTGGAAAACTTATTTTTCACATCACCATAATTACTATTCTTAAGTTTATTTTTCACAAACTCATGCAAATCCGGTGTTGAGTAGGCTATCAACTCATTCTTCAATTCACTTAAGGGTTTAAAACCGGTGAATATTTTATCAAATTCTGCAAGCAACAAGCCACCATTACCCTTTGCATACATGCTTAAATGTAGTGTAAGCATGTTGCCTGTGTCGCTTTTTTCTTTCAGAGTTGTACTGATTTCCACAGCATACGCACTTTCATCATATGAAAAAATGTGACCATTAAATAGAGATGGATTTTCATATATCCCTCTCATATACTTCTGTTTTATAAAATCTGTATTTACAGTAACCTTTCCTTCATAATATTTATTCTTGTCAAACAGAAGTGATATTCTTTTTTTAGACCTACTATTATTGTACCTAAGATAGAAAGAAAGCTGATTTTGCTCATATTTTATATCTTCAAGAACCGTCTTCTCAAGATCTTCCAGAGTAAAAAGATATTTTTCTCCCCCTACATTTATAGAATAAAAGTCCACTAACCGGCCTAAATTCTCAATTGTAAACATGTTCACTTTATGTAATCTGTAAAAGCTATCAAAATCAAGCTTTGCATAATAATCAGCATTTGCTTTCCACTCAGCTTGTACACCATTAACCATTTGATAATCGTCAGGTTTGCTCACAAAGCCGGTAAAAGTGAATTCATTCTTAAAAGGTGAACCATTTACCGTGCCTGTAACATATAGCACAAATGAGCCTTTTTGATAATCTTTCCTTTTCACTACAGCCTCAGTTATTTTTATCATTTTCCCGTTTATCTGCAGCGTCTCTTTCTGTGCTTCAACAAGTCCTAACGCAACATTTATATCTCTAGACATATCAAATCTAAAATAAGCTGCAACATCCTCTTTAGCCACAGCGGGAACAGATCCGGATTGTTCACTATGAGATTCTTCCTGTTGCCTGGGATGTCGATTCCGGGATTCAATCGGATCATTCTCACCACAAGCAACTAATAACATTATACAGACAAGAAATAATAGGCACCTTTTTATGTTAAAATTTCCTACCTTAAACAAATCACATGTCCTATCACACATAAACATTACTGTCTTTTCAATATATATTGTGCTGCGAGCCGCCCGCTATTGTTGAAGATTTCCGTACTGTCAGACAAGACCACTGCGTCGTCGAGAACTTTATAATATGTTTTGGCACCCGATGAAGGAGTAACCAGTTCAATGATGTTTTCGCCTATCATATTATATACACCGCTCTCTTCAAAAATACCATTCTCCTCACCCAGATACTCACTCCGCAAATCATAAGTTGCATCACTATTAATTTTCAATGTCGTTTTGATGCCACCACAGTCGGCACAAGGTAATATGCCTTCATAGGTGCCATAACAATCTTTGTTTTTGCTATCCACTACTCCGGCAGCACTATTTTCTTGTTGTTTATATTTCTTCCCAGATCCAACACAGCCTGATGTTACTATTATCATGGCTGCTACCAATAAATGCAATTTAATCAATTTCATAATTTAAAATATTTAACATATAATTTGAGGTTAATTATAACTCGCAAGATCATTATATACAAAGACTTATTGTAAATGCATAGCAGTATATAACGAAATTATCTTCGTCTCACTCGCTATGCATTACAATAAAATTAGAAAAAAAGAAAACTATTTAACCGTCACATTGATAGTTCCCGTTTTCTTATCCTTATCTGTAACTGTAATAGTAGTTTTTCCTGCCTTAACTCCTCTTATGTTGACTTTATTTTCCTTGACTGATACCGTAGCAATATTGACATCTTTCGCAACGGCAGAATATGGCTGTGCACCACCTTTTACTGTTACTATACCATCTTTTCCAACACTCACAGTAATAGATTGTTTATCAAAATCCAGTCCTTTTGGAGTTTTTGGGGTCTCTTTTACAGTTCTTACAGTTACAGCAACTTTTCCTGTAACTCCCTTCCGGTCCGTAATAGTTATCATTGCTGAACCATCTTTTACACCGGTAATTACAATCGCATTTTTATCTGATTTCGCAACTGCGATTTTTGCATCACTTGATTTCGTCGTATATGGTGCAGTACCATTACTAACAGACACAGTAACCGTTTTACCAACTGCAACTTCTACTTTATTAGGACTGATTTTTAAATTGGGCTTATCATCATCCTTATCACATGATACCAATACAAAAGAAGTTAAGCAACAAATCACTAATGCCATCGATTTTAAAAAAGGTTTAGTTTTCATTTTTGATAAATTTAAATTAATAGATAAAATGCTAATGAGTACTCATAAATAAAAAAGTCAGATTTTTCTTACTTTTTCTTTGCCAGCAAAAATAATAAAGCGAAATTGTATTTGAATTATAAAATGATTTTAAAAATCTAACACCTCAATTCATATACATCTAACAATCAACACCTTAGTGTTATGAAACATTATTTTATCTCACATTGAACTAACATCTGTTCGAAAAGCATAAAAAAACAATATTATTCCAATATCAAACTTAAAAAAATATGTTTCACATTGCTAATTCTGATTATATGGTCAATCTTCATAATAGAGTGATACACTATTATAACACCGACTGTTACAGTATCCCTAACAGTGTTTGAAAAAGACCCTTTTTATGATATTTCACAAATACCATATATTCCCTATAATATTATTCTTAATTAGTGAATGAGCCATTCAAAGTAAAAATTGAATGTATTTTTAGCATATTCTATAAAAATCAAGAAAGGATGGCCAATTCAAAAAGTATTTTATCCAACAAACGGAACATTCTTTTTACAAGTTGAAGGTGGTATCACTCAACTATAATTGTGGATGATCAAAAACGTGTGTTCAAACCATACACAATAAATCTTCTATAGCACAAGATTTCTTGAACAGCAAGAGATAGGTACTCGCAAGTCCACGACAAAACGTTTTCCGAGGGGATACTGACGAACTTAAGGATATTGAAATGAGGTACCATACAAAAGTCGGTTGTTGTCACCAATATTATCTTAAAATAACTCATCTACAAAAGCTATGTGTTGTGACATCGTATTGTTAAAAAAACATTGTCATAAACGTCTGACGTCTCTTGATAGATTTACTTTTAGAGGGTATCATATAGCTATCTTCCATATCGTTTCGAGTCGCTTTCTGTACTCATTTGATATCATTCAGGCCATACTCTTGAACATTCACTCATGCAATAGGGGCACTTAAGTTCTAATAAATAGATTATCTCGCTAGCAGTCTCATCTCTCACCACACAGCTAGATTTATTATAAAGTTAAATTCAATGCTCGTGCAAACGGCTGTTTGTTCTGATTTAATGTACTCTTTGTTTGAAGGCACAAAGATATAATGAGTATCTAATATTCAAATAAACTTTGTTTTAAGACTTTTTATGACACAAACAAATACGAATGATTTGAAAAATAAATTGATTCTCTTTCATAAGATGTTCTTTCCTATAAGTTAATAAAAAAAACACTTTATATAATTTTTTTTCTCTTCATTTTTTCGAAAAGCCCCAGTCTTCCATTTTTTATAGAATATCATTTACATATTCCTATTTTTTCCATCCATGCATTATATACCTCATTTTTAGGTGAAGTTCACCCACTCTCTCCTCTTATTTTAGTCAGATTATGCTGCCGTTCTTTTTTTTTCTTCGTGACCTTTTCAATCATACATACCGCATTGAACGTATGTACTCCAAAGAAAATCCAAAATATTTCCACTTCCCTGTTTCTGGCTTTTTATTCTGGTCTGTAAATAATATTATTTCTACATTTTAAAACTTCCTTTCAATCTGGTAGCACTTTCATGGCTGAGTTCTGACCATCAAATCTTACGAAATGGAGCAATTTAGATAGCTCAGACCTTGTACTTAAAGAAGTGTTTTGTAGAACTTTTTAAATTGACATTATTAGTGTAGCTTGAATCCGCAGCAAGTACCTTAATCCTAACTTTGATCAGTTGTTGTAAATGAATACAGTCTTTCAAATGTATTACTTCGTTAAAAGCCGTAAAGGAGATATGTTCTATAAAGGAGATTTCATCTATCTGTATACTGTTGACTTTGCCTCCGAATTAAACGGATTTGTTTTTTCTTGCCTTAATAATAGTCTGGAGGGACTAAATATTAAGGAAATTTGCTAATTACTGACGAATCACATTAACGATTTAGGATTGGTTAGTGAATGAAGAGGGGCAATCTGAACACCACTAAATAACTGGTAACGAATATTACTAGTTAAATATTTAATCAGTTATGAATATGAAAAGTTGATATAGGACTTCAAGACTACCAAGGCCATTTTATTTTCAGGAGAAAAAAATAACTTTTACCCCCCCCAAAAAAAAAAGGAGAGGATGTCAAGCATCTGTTGGGTTATTCCCAAGAAAGTGAACAGAGTATGGAAGCTGCTGATTTATTCGTTACAACTTTGACGATAATTTTTAAGCATATCGAGCGGTGTAAAATCTACCTAAACAAAACACGATTTCTTTTATATTTTTATCGTGTATTTTTATTTTAGATTTTCATCGGTTGGATTTAACCGATTGAAGAATAAACTTTTAGCAGAGTATTTGAGAAATAGAGGTAACGAATTAGCAACCGTGCAAATTTCAGCGATTTGCGGTGCTATGTTGTCAAATAACTCTTTGTAAATACAAATAAAATATTTAGTACAATTTTGAAGACATCATTAATAACCTTATTTATATCCATACACCTTTGGTTTGTTTCCCTATATTTATTGATAATCTTTTATTCACATATTTGGTAAATATTTCAATCTACGTAGATTTTATAACTAATAGAGTATAAACAATACAAGCTATTCCAACAAATAAAGCTACGGCAGAGCATTTGGTAAATATTGTATCTTTATTTTTAATACCATACATAAGCCCAATAATAGCACATAAAGGAATACCGACAGGAATAATCGTCAGAAACCAAATGAGCATTTTATGATACCCATTGCTGTTAATACTTTGTTTTTCAAATTACTCATAGCTACCATTCTCATTGCTTGTTACTCTTCGCATCTCTTTCTTTATTCATCAACCGCCAAATAGCTTTCTGATATTTCAACTTGGCGAACATCTCGTCATCTTGGTTATCTATCTTTAAGGTCATTACCCGAATACTTGGGGCAGTGGGATATCGGCTTCTCACTATATCATCCACTAGAAACCCGCATAGTCCGGTAGCCGGTTCTGTAAACAAGAAACCTTGAAACATGAGATTAATATAGTCTGCATTTTCGCAAAGATACGCCTTGTACCTCTTATATGTATCCAACTTCATATAATCTTCTGCACGGCTGCTGAAATTTGGCTTGGCAATTTCTTCGCATAAGGCAGATTCTAATTTGCTGTAGGTGGCAGTATCTAAATCTCCCCACCAATAATGATCTTCGGGATTGACCGACATATCCACCCATTCAGAAGCCTCCCAGTAGTCTATCGCAAACACAATTGAATCGGCTTTCTCTTTGGATGAGTAATAGATGGAATCTTTCTCCCAACCTTTGAATATACTTTCAATAGAATCTATTTTCTCTTTCCTAATTTTATTATATATGTTTTTTAAATCGTAGCCATGAGGTAACGATATTTGAAAAACACCGTTTTCAATTCTTGCATTCACCTTTGGATTTGTGATTACCGTATCGTCAAGTACAAAAGCTATATGTTTGCCAATTGCCTTTTCTGTTTCTTTTGCCCATTTTTTTAGTTTATGCTTGCTTATTTGCCCCACAATTACGCATGTCCCATTTTCATCAGAATCCATTCGTAACGAAACAAAATCTTTTACTGTTACAATAGACTCTTTAGCAATACTGTCTTTTTGCTGTGATAGGATGTGATACCATCCATTCTCATAGTGGGTTTTATGTATTTGATTACAGGAAGCGAAATAAGCAATTAAAATAAGTATTCCGAATAAATTCTTTTTTTGCATGTTCTTATATAATAAAAAAATAAACTGTTATCTGTTCCTGAATTGTATCCGTCAGATATATTTAAAGCATTATGTTTCAAATTAGCTACTTCTCCAAATATATAAGCAAAAGTAGATTGTTTGCCTTTTTAAGAAGACTGTTCAAATCTGTTTTGATATTGTTTTTCTTGATCACAACTTATAAGATGGATTGTGTATAGTTATTTCATCTCGCCAAGCATATTCCTTGTTTTATCCATATAATTACTGAAATGCGCCTTTACCTGTCAAAAATATATTACCGTAAATAATGTACCGTTTTATCCCAAAAGATTTAAAAACAGTTCTTTATTTACTATTTTTGCAGATTTGATACGTGATTTGAGCCGTGATTTTCGAGCATATACGTTAGCCACCGTATCCTTCATGAATAAGCTAATTACTTGTGGTGAGAATCCTACAAAAATATAGCATAACAGCCTGGTGTCAGAAGTTTTCATGGTCGGAAAATCTTCCTTGAGCTTGTACATGGCATTGTCATGACAAGTGTTTACGATTTTTTCCAATTCTTGCAGTATTTCATTGCTTTCTGCAAAATCTGTAATTATCTGCTTTACTTCATTAAATATGACTGACTGTTGCGATGTTGTATTTTCACGTTCATAGTAGGTCTTTCCAAGTTTATCGACAATGTCAAAGCGTGAAGCAGCCAATCCTCTTAAATAACTTTCCGTAGTCTGCTGTTTTTTCACGCGTTCAGTAAGAGCCTTGTACTCGGAATTGGCTTTCTCTGTCAATAACAAATAATGGTTGGTACGATCACGTTGCATGCGTAAACGTTGGCGGACGATATACCAGGCAATTCCAATAATAAAAAAGGTAGCGGCTGCTATAGCTATTTCCCAGACAGTCCGGTTTTTCATTCTGTATTGGGCGAATTTTGTTCGCTCTTTAAAATAGTCCCGCTCGACCATACCGGCGGAGAATTGCATGTTTGAGCGCATTATTGAATCGTTCAAGTAGATATAGCGATGTACATTGTCCGTTGCTTTTTCAAAATTTTTAGCCTGCGCTTCGATATGGTATGCAGTGTATTGTAGTTCTGCCATGTCGCAAATATCAGTAGTGTGCGCCTTTGCAAGCTCCAGATAATACCGTGCACTGTCTATATGATTCTTCAAAAGACTTACATCTGTCAATGTGTGATATCCATATACCGTATCCTGTCGGGCGGAAAGTTCGATTCGCTGTAACAGGTCATTGGATATATGCCGTTTGGATATCACATATAGTGATGCAAGATTAGTAAGGCTGACTTCTATCAGATTACTGTTATTATGTTCATCGGCCAAGTCAAGAGCCGCCGAATACAGCCTTATTGCTTTTTCTATATCTTTTGAGTGAAAAGTAGCGGCTGCCATGTCAAGGGTTGCCTTTGTCTCCTCCTGGATATCACCCGATTGGCGGAAATTATTTCTGGCTTCGTGGAAATAATGATATGCCCGGCTGTAGTTCATTTGTTTATAATATACTTCACCGATCTGTCTGTATAAAAGCCCTTTGTAATAAGATTCATCGGTATCTGTCAGTTTCTCTTCTATTTTGAGAAAAAGACGTAATGCTCCCGGTTTATCACCTGTGCGTAATTTAATTCTTCCCCAATAATATAGAGTTTTACACTGGTGACGTAAATCTTTGGGGTAATGTTTATAATATTGCCAAGCCTGGCGGATCAATGAATCGTCAGTAACTTTCATTTGTTTTTTTTCCAAAGCTTCGGAATAGAGCAATGCATATCTGGCCTGTTCAGCCCGGTTGCCTTCTGGTTTGAGTTTTTGTAGTATTGCTAATGCACTATCCGGGTTGTTCTGCATTAGCTTTTCAGCCTCACTAAGGCGAGGGGTCTGTTCCCTGTTATAACAACCTGTAAAATAGAGAATAGCTGATAGTCCAATTATAATCTTACATTTCATATTGCGAATATAATAATGTGTTTTATTTTTTGCATGGGCGATTAGGAATATTTTACCAATATAAATTATTCTTTAACTTATATGATTATCGCTCGCTATTTATATATATTTTTTATTGGGCCTAACAATATATAATTGCTTATTAGCATATTATATAATATGCATAATCGTAATAGTACAAAATAGCAGTAAGTTATTGCTATTCAGAGTAAAAGTATCAGTTCACTCGTTGTTGTTAAAAAATAAACTTGACTACCCTAAAGGTGTAAGTGTAAGTGCTTTTTTGAATTTTATCAAGGGTGTTAGATATGTGTTAGATTATTAATTGAACCATTTTTACAAACTACTGATTATAAGTAAAATAAAAATCAATGTATTAGATTTATTCTTTTGTCCTACAACTAAAAAGCTCTGCAATCTTTTTACTTTTGCATTCGAAAAAAATAAAACAATAGATTATGAAGAAAATAGCTATTTTATTAGTTTTTACTTTGGGAACATTTATTGTAAATGCCCAATCAGTTGTAGAAGGAACAAAGTTTATGGACAATTGGTCTGTAGGAGTGAATGCAGGAGCAGTTACCCCTCTCACTCACGCCTCTTTCTTTAAAGGGATGCGTCCCGGTTTCGGAGTTGGAATATCCAAACAATTAACTCCTAGTTTTCGGTTTGGAATTTCAGGGAATGGGATATATCAATACAACTCCGAGTAAAACAGCTTTTGATGTTTTAGATGTCAGCTTGTTGAGTAAAATTAACTTAATAAATCTATTTGCAAGCTATCGGGGCAAACCTCGTTTGTTTGAGATAGAAGCTATTGCCGGAATGGGGTGGTTGCATTATTATGTAAATGGTAAAGGAGATGACAATTCATGGTCTACCCGTCTCGGATTGAATCTTAATTTCAACCTCGGTGAAACAAAAGCATGGACATTGGGAATTAAGCCCGCTATCGTATATGATATGCAAGGTGATTTTAATCAGGCAAAGAGTCGTTTCAATGCAAACAATGCAACATTTGAACTGACTGCCGGATTGACTTATCACTTCAAGATGAGTACTGGGAATCATTACTTTACTAAAGTAAAAGTCTACAATCAGAGCGAAATTGATGATTTGAATGTTGCTATTAATGCACTTCGCGAACAGGTGGGCAGTCGTGACAGAGAACTAAACAATGCTAACCAAAGAATTAGCGGTTTGCATAAAGAGTTGGAAGAATGTCGTACAAAGGTCGTTCCCATTGAAACAGTAGTCAAGACTGCCCGCGTTCCGGAATCTATCATTACTTTCAGACAAGGTCGCTCATCAGTGGATGCATCACAGCTACCGAATGTGGAACGTGTAGCCTCCTACATGAAGAAATATCCCGATTCAAAAGTCATTATTAAAGGGTACGCTTCTCCAGAAGGCAATGTTGAGATCAACGCAAAAATTGCTACCGCACGTGCAGAAGCTGTAAAAACAATCCTTGTTAATAACTAAAGTTTCCCACCCTTTTTAGGGGTGGGAATATATCAGAATCTCCAATATTTTTTGTAAATTAGCTATCGCC
>CAKUYM010000074.1 GCA_934716785.1 uncultured Bacteroides sp.
CTCATGCTACGATTTATTTCAGTATTAGGCATTGAACCGAATCCGGAAATAAATCGAAAGCTATGGGAAGAGACTATCAAATTTGCGGCAATTGCTGCATAAGTGTTAAGGAAATGTTTAACGAACTATTGTCAGCATGACAGATACATTTTTATCGTACAAAATAATATCTTTATCGTAATTCAAACCAGTCGATATTCAAGGCACTGAGTATATGAATTTTCATCGTATGAGTGCCGGGGGATAATTGCACATTCGATACCGTAAAGTCATTATAAGTATTCCAGTTCCCCGTAGTCGTAGAAACAGCATCCAACTGCGTCCCGCCATCAAAAGAGAGAGCAAACTTACCGCCACTTTCTGCTGCCGCGCGAACCTTGACACTGGAAATTTTCTCCTGAACGTTAAACGTATATTGAATCCAGTCTCCACCGGTAGTATTACTGATATGGACAACATTATTACTTGCACTGATAGCTACGCCCTGGTCACTCCTGTAAGATTTGAAATTGCCGGACGAACCATTCTTGAAACTATATTGTCCGTCGTCAAAATCCTCAGCCTGAATGACACCAGGCACCTGGCTGTGTCCCGCACCGAACTTTATCCAGTCCATATCAATATCCCCGCCCTTAATACGGAAGTCGATATATTGCTCACCCGCTTCCAGTTCAACAGGATATACAAAAGTCTCATTCCATACACCGACAGAACCGCTCAAAGAAATTTCACCCGTTTTATATACCCCATTGATGGCAATACGGAATTTACCGCCCAAACGTTTTTGGAACATTCTGCAAGTGATACCATAACGTCCCGCTTCCCTGACATTAATCGAATAACGCACCCATTCGCCAGACTTCATTCCTTTAAGATACGTAACCCCATTTTGTATCTCCTGTTTCATTCCGCCTTCCGACGGATTTTTATGATACCCATAATGTTCACCGCCCGCATTATAGTCCTCTGCCTGAATCACCACAGACGGCGACATTTTTACTTCAACAGCCCTTCCACTGCGGGGAGTTCCCCAGTTTTGTACCATCTTTAATTTATTATTCTGGTCATATTCAATCGGGTCTACACAGACTGAACGTAAAGCTCCTTTCCCCGAATGATTAGCTGTGTGGTAGAAAGAATACCAACGCCCGTTATACTCGACAATAGAGCCATGTGCCGTTTCTTCACCATGAGGATACATATATGCGCCACATGGAGTGTACGGGCCTAAAGGATTGTTGGACATAGAATACTGCATCCGGTTACCGCCCTGGCTGGCCGCATGATTGTCCGAATGGCTCAAATAGTACTTACCTTTATATTTATGCACCCAAGGAGCTTCATGAAAATCGGTAAAACCGGTCAGAGGAGTCATTACGCCGTCCAGCTTAGTCCAGTCATCCTTACGTAACTTAGCACCCCAACAGCCTTTGCCGGCACCGCTGGTATAAATATAAGGCTGTCCGTCGTCATCGACAAATACACAAGGGTCAATCGTAGAAGGAATGCCGTCAATCACTCCTTTCACCCTGAACTTCGCAGCAGGTTCTTTGCTCGTTGCCACAAAAATACGCCATGTATTTGCGTCAATCTTATGAGGGAAATAAAAATAGTACAATTGGTCTTCCTTATTATACGCACAATCAGGAGCCCACATAAAGCCGTCAATGCCCATGCCCACGTGCGCTTTTACAGTAGCCGAGTTCATTATTTCCCCATGGTCCGTCCAGTTTTTCATATCCGTAGTAGAGAAAACATGGTACCTGTCCATGCGGTCACATCCCTGTGTCGGTTCCATGTCGTGTGAAGCATAGACATACAGTCTTCCGTCCGCCCAAACATGTGCCGAAGGGTCGGCTGTATAAAGCGTTCCCGTAAATGAGTTCTGAAACATCTGAGAGGAGAAATTGACGAACAACGGATTATGCTCATAATAGCCGTATCTGGGATATTCAAACTGGGAACCGTCCACTTTATCTCCTGTATATTCTCCGGTACGTGTGAATATGAACTTATCCAGATTGATGCTGCCCGTAGTGTACCACCTCAAGACATGCTTTCCTTCACTCAACTGCACATTCGTCACCTTGACCGAATGTAAAAAGACGTCCCAGTCATCTTCCGGCGAATCGACTATCTGACCGGCGGATTTCCCGTCCACCTCAAAATAAAAACTGGTCTTTCCGCCACCCGACACACAATATGTTTCAATAGAGTAAGCTCCCGCCTGAGTGACCTGCAATGTATAGCAAAGCCAGTCACCATTATTGATATTACCGATATTAATGACCGTTCCATTCTTGCTGATGGCAACTCCCTTTTCTGTACGATAATCCTTGTAGTTTCCTGCCGTACTATTTTTGAAATTGAAAGAGATGCCCTGTCCGCCGTCATCAAAGTCCTCGGCTTCTATCGTAGCGGGCACTCCCGATATCACAAACAAGCTATTTCCTTCTGGGTCTTTCTTAAATGGAACTCCTCGATAATCAGCCAAGTATTCCTCACAGCTTATTCCATTATCATAACGGTCGTCCACGTACTCATACTCATCATCACTATCCCCATCTTTCCCGGAATCATCATTGATGGATGAACGTTCTTCCTTACAAGCAACATTCAAAACGACTAATCCGCTAAAGAAAAGCGGAAAAAAACCTCTCAAGGTAAATAACGAATTGTGTCTCATTGTTTCTCTTTTTTTATCAAATAACATTTATCATATCTATATCCGCAAAGATAAATGAGGCCGATTTCCTGTTTTATTAAAACCGGATTAACCGGGGATTAAAAAACAATTAAATCACTTAAAATGCCATTTTTCATATAGAAGCCACCCGGATAACAGACAGAAGCCAAAATAAAAAATATTCTGCCTACAAGTTTTTTTTGTCACGCGAAGTTGACAACCAAACCTTGTTTTTCCTCATTATTTTGAAGAAAAACAGGCGTTTTGCACAATTAATCATTTTTTAATTCCGGATTAATCCTTTTCCTTTTTTCTTTTTAATGCATTTCTCTTTACTTTGCCACAAACTAATAATATCTATCTAAAAAACTATTAACACATAAAAATGAAGAAGAAGAATCTAATCCTATTGTGCTGTCTGCTGAGTAGTTTTACCCTACAACCTACACAGACGAATGCACAAACGATGACTAACGAGCAAAAGTTATTTTACTCCTATCCTTTTGCCCCTTGTGAAGGCTTAGTGAATAAAACCGAGATGGAGCACCGTCAAGAAATTTGCCTGAACGGCTACTGGGATTTTCAACCTGTTGCTTTGCCGAAGGATTACAAACAAGGAAAAGGAGTAGCTCCCGAATTGCCACTCCCGAAGGCTGGCGATAATTGGAGCACTACACGCATTAAAGTACCTTCACCATGGAATATAAACTCTTTCGGTTATCGTGATTTGGAAGGTCCCGACCACCGTAACTACCCTTCTTACCCCAAAGAATGGGAGCAAGTGAAAATGGCATGGATGAAGAAGAACATCACTATCCCCGCCAACTGGGCAGGTCAGCAAATCAAGCTTTACTTTGAAGCCGTCGCAGGATATTCCGAAGTCTATGTCAATAAGAAAAAGTTAGGCGAGAATTTCGATTTGTTCCTGCCTTTCAGCTTCGACATCACAGATAAAGTGACTCCCGGTGAAACTGTGGAAATACTTGTAGGAGTTCGCAGTCAGTCTTTGTTTGAAGACAACTCAACTATCGGTCGCCGTATCGTTCCGAGCGGTTCCATGTGGGGATATCATATCAACGGCATCTGGCAAGATGTATATCTGTTGGCATTGCCCCAAATACATATAGAAGATGTATATGTGAAACCGCTGGTTTCCAAGAATACATTGGAAATAGAAGTAACCTTACAGAATAAAACTGCCCAAAAAGCGAACATACAACTGCAAGGCAATGTAAAAGAATGGATAAACTGTGCCGGAACGGACATTAATTCCGCTCCCGTTCCTGCTTGGACATTGGGTACGGAAGCGTTACAGGTAGTTCCGCTCAAAGTTTCGCTGGCAGCCAATGAAACACAGAAAGTCACTTTACAAGTACCTGTCGGCAAGAATACGCTCCAATACTGGACTCCCGAACAACCGAACCTGTATGCCTTGTTACTTTCCATAAAAGACAAAAAACAGACTGTCGATACGAAATACGAACGCTTCGGCTGGCGTGAATGGACATTGCAAGGAACTACACAATGTCTGAACGGCGAACCTTATGCATTGCATGGAGACTCCTGGCACTTTATGGGTATCCCGCAAATGACACGCCGCTACGCATGGGCATGGTTCACTGCCATTAAGGGCATGAACGGAAACGCAGTCCGCCCGCACGCACAGGTCTATCCCCGCTTCTATATGGATATGGCCGACGAAATGGGTATCTGCGTACTGAATGAAACCGCCAACTGGGCAAGTGACGGCGGACCGAAACTGGATTCGGAACACTTTTGGGAATCATCAAAAGAACATCTGAAACGTTTTGTCTTGCGTGACCGCAACCATGCTTCCGTCTTCGGATGGAGTGTCAGCAACGAGAATAAGCCCGTTATCCTGCATGTATATAACCGTCCCGAACTAATGCCCACCCAACAAAAGGCATGGGAAGAATGGCGCGACATCGTACGCCTATATGACCCTACCCGTCCCTGGATTTCATCTGACGGTGAGGACGACGGCAACGGCATACTACCCGTAACCGTAGGACACTATGGAGACATCAACTCCATGAAAAACTGGATTAACATCGGAAAGCCTTGGGGTATCGGCGAACACAGCATGGCTTACTACGGAACACCGGAACAAGTATCCAAATACAATGGAGAACGTGCTTACGAATCACAGGAAGGACGTATGGAAGGACTGGCAAACGAGTGTTACAACCTGATAGCCAACCAACGCCGGATGGGTGCTTCATACACCACTGTCTTCAATATGGCATGGTATGCATTGAAACCGCTCCCACTCGGCAAGAGAGATGTAACGAAAACGCCTTCCGTGACGGAAGACGGCGTATTCTTCGGCGAATACAAAGAAGGGGTTCCGGGCGTGCAACCCGAACGTGTAGGCCCTTATTGCACGACATTCAATCCCGGTTACGACCCAACCTTGCCACTCTATCAAGAATGGCCGATGTATAGCGCTCTGCGTGCCGCCAACGCTCCGGGAGAACCGACATGGTCACCTTACGCCACAATCGACAAAGAACAATACAAGGCCCACGAAGCCACAAATGCAACCGGGAATTATAAAGAAGTAGTATACGTGGGCAATCCGGACAGCAAAGTAAAACAACTGATGGACGCACAGGGAGTAACATTCGCTTCAAAAATAACTACTCCTTCCTCACTGCTTTATATCATAGACGGTAGCCGCGCATTAGATGCCGCCACCCAAAAAGAACTGCAAAAGCAGCTTGCCAAAGGTGCAGATGCATGGATTTGGGGAATTACACCGGAAACCGTAGGAAGATACAACGAGATTCTGCCGCTTCCGGTAGCCTTAGACCCGCTGAAACGTTCTTCTTTCCTACCTGTGCAGAAAGCATGGATGCATGGGCTCAACAACTCCGACTTCTATTTCTGTGAACTTCAAAAGGCGGATGCTTCCGAGTATTCACTGAAAGGCGCATTCGTAGAAGAAGGCGATGTCCTACTGAACGCCTGCAAGACAGACTGGCGCAAGTGGAACAAACGACCGGAAGAAATCAAGACAGCCGGAACAATCCGCAGTGAATACGAATGTACGTCCGCCACTCCGGTGTTTGTCAAATACCGGGAAGGCGCTTCCACTTTCTATTTGAGCACACTAACCGAGTTCGCCAATTCAGAAAAAGGATACAATACACTGAGCGCTATCTTGAAGAACGCAGGAATCCAGTCCCAAAAGCCGGAAATCGACATTAACGAAGTCTTTTTCCTGCGCGACGAGCAGATGAACTTCCCGGTAGCCACCAAAGATAAATTCATGAAGGAGAATGACAGCCGGACATTGGAATTTTATGTATTCAGCCCGCGTCCTTTGGACGACCTGCTGATAGAGCCTAATATGCCGAAACTCTCACTGATGTTGAAAGCGAAGAAACGCGAACTGTTCATTAATGACAAGCCTTATACAAGCGTATCGCACAATGGGCGGAATGAAATAATCTATAAAGAGCTTCCTCTATTGCAAGGTTGGAACAAGTTAGTCATTAAAATAGGAGAAGGCGACCGGAATGACTTTACCGGATTTTTCAAATGTGACAACAAACAGGATTTTCTTCCGACTTTAAAAGCTGCCTTCATCAACCCGGAAGCCAAATAAAATAGGATTAGAAACAACTAAAAATAGAAAGCAACCATGAGAATTACACATTTCTTCGCTACCGCAACAATCGTTGCCATACTAAGCGGATGCAATGGCGGACAGTCGCAGAGCTCCAACCGGGAGCCTGTCGACTATGTCAATCCGTACATAGGTAATATCAGCCATCTGCTGGTTCCTACATTCCCTACCATCCAACTACCGAACAGTATGCTCCGCGTCTATCCCGAACGCGCCGACTATACAACCGAGTTGTTAAACGGACTGCCTCTGATTGTCACCAATCATCGCGAACGTTCCGCGTTCAACCTCAGCCCCTATCAGGGAACGGAGCTCCGCCCCATCATTACCTACAACTATGATAACGAGCATCTCACCCCCTACTCATACGAAGTAGACCTGGACGACAATCGCATGAAAGCAGAGTATGCCCTTTCCCATCAATCCGCCCTTTACCGGATAACCTTTGAAGCGGACAAACCTGCCTATATCATTGTCAACTCCCGCAATGGCTCTATCCATGTAGGGGAGAACTTTATCAGCGGACATCAGCAACTGAGCGACAACACCAATGTATATGTATATATCGAACCGCAGGAAAAACCGGTAAGCACCGGCATCCTGAACGACGGTGTAATCGAAGCCAGCAAAGACAATGCAGAAGGCATAAACGCTTGTGCGGCATGGCGTTTCGCCGATGGAACAACGACAGTCAACCTTCGCTATGGCATCTCTTTCATCAGCGAAGAACAAGCTGAAAAAAACATGCGCAACGAACTGAAAGACTACAATATAAAGAACTTGGCAAAAGCCGGACGCCAACTATGGAACGAAACTTTGGGACGCATCAAGGTGGAAGGCGGTACAGAAGACGACAAGACCGTATTATATTCCTCGTTCTACCGTACTTTCGAACGTCCTATCTGCATGAGTGAAGCCGGCGGCCGTTACTTCAGCGCCTTCGACGGTAAAGTACACGATGACAACGGCACTCCTTTCTACAACGACGACTGGATTTGGGATACCTACCGCGCCGCCCACCCGCTCCGTACATTGATTGACCAAAAGAAAGAAGAGGACATCATCGCATCCTTCCTGTTAATGGCGGAACAAATGGGAACCATGTGGATGCCCACCTTCCCCGAAGTAACAGGTGACTCACGCCGCATGAACTCCAACCATGCCGTCGCCACCATAGCCGACGCCCTTGCCAAAGGATTGAAGCTGGATACGGCAAAAGCCTACGAAGCCTGCCGGAAAGGAATTGAGGAGAAAACTCTCGCCCCTTGGTCGGGAGCCGCTGCCGGATGGCTGGATGAATTTTATCGCAAAAACGGCTATATCCCCGCTCTTCGACCAGACGAAAAGGAAACGGATCCAAACGTACACCCATTTGAAAAACGTCAACCCGTTGCCGTTACATTAGGGACGAGCTATGACCAATGGTGTCTCTCCCGCATTGCGGATGCATTAGGCAAGAAAGATGAAGCAGAGTATTATCTGCAATGTTCTTACAACTACAGGAATCTTTTCAACCAAGAAACAGGCTTCTTCCATCCGAAAGATAAAGAAGGCAACTGGATTACCCCATTCGACTACCGTTATTCTGGCGGTATGGGCGCTCGCGAATATTATGGCGAAAACAACGGCTGGGTATATCGTTGGGATGTACCTCATAATGTAGCAGACCTAATCAGCCTTATGGGAGGGAAAGAACAGTTTGTTGCCAATCTCGACCAGACATTTATCGAACCGTTAGGGCGTAGCAAATATGCATTTTATGCACAACTACCCGACCACACAGGCAATGTAGGACAGTTTTCCATGGCAAACGAACCTTCCTTGCACATACCTTATCTTTACAACTATGCAGGCCAACCTTGGAAAACCCAAAAACGCATCCGGCAAATGCTGAAAACATGGTTCCGTAACGATCTCATGGGCATACCAGGAGATGAAGACGGTGGAGGTATGACTTCATTTGTAGTATTCTCCTCACTGGGCTTTTATCCTGTCACTCCGGGAATGCCTGTCTACAATATCGGAAGTCCACTCTTCACCAATGCTAAGATCACACTCAGCAATGGTTCTGTATTCGAGATCGAGGCAGCCAACGCTTCCGAGGAAAACAAATACATTCAGTCTGCTATACTAAACGGACAAAAATGGGAGAAAGCCTGGTTTAGCCACAATGACATTAAAAACGGAGGTAAATTAATATTGGTAATGGGCAACAAACCGAATAAGGCATGGGGCAATGATGCAAATGCAGTGCCTCCTTCAGCAAACAACCGATAGACTCCATCCGATTGATATGAAGATGTCTCAGAATAGAATTTTCATTTTTCTACATTCTATTTTGAGACATCTTCATATATTTCTAAGTAAACTTATGATGCATTATAAAAATAACTGCAACAAGAACATCGTCTATAAATAAACTTTGATTCTTGGGTATATCATACAGTTTTTTTATTTTTGCATTATAAATGAAGTGCCATGAAATATCAACTACAAATATTGCTCTTCGTCCTACTTTGCATAGTAGGCAAAGTGGACGCATCCTCTTTATATGATTATGGGCTTTCTTTTAAAGCCCATACAGTACTTGGAACAGAGAGGACAACCTTATACTTGGACGACAACGAACCATTTCCCGTAAAAGATGATTTCATCATTTCTTTTCAAATATATGTACGCGCCAATGAACATGACTTTGGTTCCATTCTCCATCTACATACAAACACCAACCAATTTATCCATTTCTCATTCGTAGCTGGTGAAAAAAGGCATTTCCCGGCATTAGTTCTCAATGAGGGCATCATCAACATAGACAGCCCTATCGAACGGGAAAAATGGTTGGACGTATCTTTACATTTGCGTTTAAAAGAAAACGTTATCGAAATAGACTATAACAATAAAAAGATATCGGCAATGGCTCCCTTGCAAGGAGTAAAAAGTATTACAGCTTTATTCGGGCAAATGGAAAAATATCTGGCGGATGTAGCTCCCATTGACCTACGCAATGTAACCATTACATTAGATGGAAAACTGATACGTGAATGGAAATTGTGGAAGCACAATGGCACGATATGTTATGATGAAATAGAAAGAGCTGTGGCACGTGCCGTCCATCCTGTATGGCTGATAGACAACCACATCGAATGGAAACTCATTCATCAGTCTGAAACTCCAGAGAAACTAGATGTAGCTTTCAATGCTCGTGAAGCCTTATTCTATTTGGTCAAACCACAAAAGATCGAAATCTTGGATGAGAACGGGACTCTACAGAAAGAAATCGCAATACGCGGTGGTTATCCTGCGGTAGAATACCCCAATCATCTCCTGTATGATACTTTAAGTAATGAACTCGTGTCCTATTATCCGAAAAAAGGCTTCACTTCCAATTTTTCTTTCGACACCGAGAGATGGAGTCGTGAGATGCGTAATACAGAAGAAGCCAGCAACTACAATCATGCCAGGGCATTCAATCCGACAGACTCTTCTTTCTATTTCTTCGGTGGTTATGGCTACTACCAATACCACAACGACCTCTACCGAATGAAATACGGCACGAACCAAATAGAGCAAGTGGAATACGAACGTCCCCTTTCCCCCCGTTATTCTGCGGCAATGGCGGCAGTGGGTGATGAATTGTACATATTTGGCGGCAGAGGAAACAAGTATGGCAAACAGGAACTGAGTACTCACTACTATTGGGAACTATATGCCATCAATCTAAAAAACAGACAATCACACATAGTCTGGCAAAAACACCAACCCTTGGAGGAAGGAACCATCATGGCCTCTACCATGTATTTCGAACCATCAGACAGTTCATTCTATGCTGTTTCAACAAATAAAGGAGGGGTATTGTGGAAGATTTCAATGAAAGATTCTATTTTTTCGGAAGTCTCCAAACCGATCTATAACGAATCAACTTATCAGGATAGCGATTTCAGCCTTTATGCCTCTCCATCACATGGAAAATTATTCTTGGTATTAGATAAGATATTAAGCAACCATACGCATAACTTGGCAATCTACTCCATCAATATGCCCCTTGTGAACGAAATGGATATCCGGCAACCAACTATCGAAAAGAACAGCAACAACCGTCTATATCTTTATATTACCGGGATTTTGCTACTAATCGCTTTGGTTGCTATTGCATTCTACTGTATTAGAACAAAAAAAATAAAAATACACCTGCCACTGAAAAGACGGCAAAAAATGCAACCTTTGATAAAGTCTGAAAAAAGTTCTGCCTACCAGAATCTAAAATCATCCCGGAAAAGGGTTGGGATGCCAGAAACTGAAGGGGTCACCTCGGAAACGACCAGCTATTATGACCGCAGTCGTGCATCAATTTCTCTGTTGGGTTGCTTTAATGTACGTGATAAAGATGGAAATGACATTACTTCCAACTTTACTCCCCGTCTGAAACATCTGCTCATTTTATTAATACTCTATACGGAAAAAAATGTACAAGGAATTCTGGCTTCTAAAACGCTGGGAATACTATGGCCTGAAAAAGAAGAAACGGCCGCCCGTAATAACCGTAACGTAAATCTGCGTAAACTGCGGTTGTTATTAAAGAGCATTGGAGATACGGAAGTCATGATAGAAAACAATTTTCTGCGCATCCAATGGGGAACTGATGTGTTTTGTGACTATCATGTATTAAAGGAGTGCGCCAAGCAGTTTGAGCAGGAAAGAAGCGAAGAATTGCTGAACAAAATTCTGGAGTTACTACTATACGGTCCTTTATTGCCCAACACCATCATTGAGTGGTTGGATGATTTTAAAGATGACTACTCCAGCTTCTCCATCGACCTATTAAAAAACTTACTGGATATTGAAATCAGCCAGAATCATCAAGATATGATTATACGCCTTGCCGATATTATGTTTCTACATGACCCACTTAATGAAGAAGCCCTTGCAGCCAAATGCGCCGTGTTATCCGCACAAGGGAAAAAGGGTATTGCTCGAAACTTATATGACCGTTTTTGCAAAGAATACTACGATTCCATGGGTGAGAATTATAGAATCCCGTTTGCCGAACTATAATCCGCCTTTTTCCCATAAACAATCTCTCCTTTCCCCAAAGCAATGATGCATATCATCAAGTAGAGGGAAGAGGAGAGTTTCTTATTTATCATACCGTAAACATTGAATAATATCTATCGAAATTACCCTGTAGACTTTAATCGTATTATAAAAATCCATTAGTAGACAGTAAAAGAAAGACTTAATTTACATTTAATTGTTTTTTAATCCCCAATTAATCGCAAACCCCTTTCTTTTTTTATCGGCAAACAGTTCTTTTGCCGAAAATTAATATTTAAAATATAGCATTACTATGAAACCAAGAAAAAAGAAAAAACACCCTAATCTAATTCGAATGACGTGGACCTTAATAAATTCTGGTTTTCTTATTTGATTAATTAACTTCTAATCCAGTGATTACTTATTCAAAAATAAATTCATGAAAAACATGAAAGAACAAATTTCTCAGCACATGAGATACTATGAAAGATATCTCATTCTTATTTTCATGCTGTTCGGTGTTTCGGCCATGTATGCACAGAATCGGACGGTAAAAGGGACAGTGACCGATACACAAGGTGAGCCTGTTATCGGTGCCAATGTAGTGATAGTAGGAGGAACAAAAGGTGTAATAACCGATCTTGATGGAAAATACTCTATTCAAGTTCCTGAAAGCGGAGCTGTATTGAAGTTTTCTTACATAGGCTTCAAGACTAAATCATTCAATGTGACAAAAGGAAAGAATATATTGAACGTTACCTTAGAGGAAGATGCCGTGATGTTGGAGCAGACTGTAGTAACAGCTATGGATCTACGCCGCGATGAAAAATCACTTTCTACCGCCTTTCAGAAAATGGATATAGAGAACATGACTGAAAATCGGGATGCCGGATTTGTAAATATGCTGGCAGGTAAAGTAGCAGGATTGCAAGTGATATCCAATGGCGCTGCCGGCTCAGCCACTGTACGTATTCGTGGTGCAAATTCTATTTCCGGCAATAACCAGCCACTCTATGTAATTGACGGTGTACCCATTATTAATGATGTATCCAATGGTGAAATAGACTATGGAAATCCTGCCAATAGCATTAACCCTGACGACATCGAAAATATCGTTGTTTTGAAAGGTGCCAATGCATCCGCCCTTTATGGTTCGGATGCTGCCAATGGTGCTATATTGATTACAACCAAGAAAGCCGGTCAAAGAAATGGATTAGGAGTTACATACTCCACCAATGTGCAATTCACAGAATTCTCACAATATCCTATTTATCAGAACATATATGGTGGCGGACACATTAATCGTTTTGAGAACAATAAAGCCAACTCATTCAATGGAGATATCAAAGTTCCTTATGATCCCAATATGCCTTACGGCATCCAACGAATGGGAGGCTATGATAACTCTCGGTCATGGGGTATGCCTATGTTAGGTTTTCAAGTTGTAGGCCGCAACGGAGAAATTAAATCTTATGTGCCCACTCCGGAAAATACCACCTCTATGTACCAGACTGCTTACTCATGGACAAACAGTCTCTCCATCGAACGTGCCACCGAACACGCTTCCACCCGTATCGGTTTTACCAATTTGCGAAGCGATGACGTATTGGCAGGACTGAACAATCTTACACGTAACGCTTTCAATGTGCGTTCCAACGTAAAGTTAACTAATGCATTGGATATTGATTTAAATGGTCACTATACACATGAGCATGTCAACAATCGCTCTTATCGCAACAATTCAGACCGCAACCCGATCTATACACTGATGGACATGCCTCGCGACCTTTCTATACAGGAGATGTATCCTTGGAAGGATGAAAACGGAAAACCGACCGCACTCCAATTCAAGAGTCCGGTATGGATGTTGAATGAACTTTCCAATCAAGATAAGAAAGAATGGTTACTGGTCGATGTGACAATAAACTATAAAATCACAAACGACCTGAAACTACGTTTGAAAGCCGCTCTTGACTTGAACATGAAAGATGGGTATGAATTCCGCAACATGTACACTCCGGGTGATGCCGACGGATACTATAAGGAGTTTACGGAGAAAGCACGCAATTATACTTATGAAGCAATGCTTTCTTACAACAAAACCTGGAAAGATTTCAATATTTCAGCAAGTATAGGAGCCAATTCACAGGATTTCCTGTTCAAGAAGCAAAACTCAGAAATCGGGACATTGGCTACTGCCGACTTCATATCCCTTACAAACAATGGCGCCACTATCAAATCGTGGCCTGAATATAATGCAAAGAAAAAGCAGGCTGTCTATGGAACTGTCAGCGTCGGTTATAAAGATTTTATCTATCTTGATGTAACCGGACGTAACGACTGGTCGTCTGCCCTACCTTCAGACAACCGTTCTTATTTCTATTCCTCTTATGGTGTCAGTTTCGTATTGACAGAATTAGTAAAGAGTATTCCGAAAGATTGGTTATCTTACGCCAAGTTCCGAGGTTCATATGCAAAAGTCGGTAATGACACCGGATTCGACCAACTATTGAACGGGTTCAGTTACAACAATTCTTATCTGGGGGATATGGCTTGGTTCGAAAGTGAAAACAAACGGAAGACCAATACACTGAAGCCCGAAAGTACAACTTCATTCGAAACAGGTTTAGACCTGCGTTTCTTGAAAGACCGTGCGTCATTCAGTTTCACATACTATAGCAAGAATACCAAAGACCAAATTTTGACCTCCACCATCAACGGTGTAAGTGGGTATGGAGAGGCCTTATTCAATGCCGGTGAAGTAAAGAACTGGGGCTACGAGGTGACATTAGGAGTTGTTCCTTTTAGAAATAAAGACTGGGAATGGAAAGTAGATATCAACTGGGCAAAAAATAAATCTGAAGTAGTTTCGTTGGCAAACGGCATGGACTACATGACCCTGACAACAGTCCAAAATAGCGTGGAGCTACGCATCGTGAAAGGTGAGCCGTTGGTAAGCCTCTATTGCCGTGAACCATGGAAAATGAACGATGAAGGACAAGTATTAGTAGGATCCAACGGCCGGCCGCTGTCAGGTGAGGCCAGATTTCTTGCCAGTGTAGAGCCCAAATGGACCGGCAGTATCCGTACTTCTCTCCGTTGGAAAGACTTATCTTTCTCTGCTATGTTCGACGTCCGTATGGGTGGGCATGTATGGTCGGAGACTGCTTTTCAGTCTTCTCGAAATGCACAATCAATCATGTCATTGGGCGGACGTACAGAACACTTGTTTGCTGATATGATTCTCAACGAAGGCGATCAAACCGGTTATCTCGGCATTCTGGATTCAAAATATGTACCGGCCGGCAAAAGCAATATCTATATGGATGCTTCTCGTCCCAAAGGTATGAATATTCCGGGAGCCGTTTATGACAGTTCCGTGCCGGGATTAGCAGGGCAGCCATGCCAAGCCTGGATTAAACCTATTGACTATTGGACTAACGA
>CAKUYM010000075.1 GCA_934716785.1 uncultured Bacteroides sp.
GGTTTATCCTCTGTCTCTTTACTTTCGGTATCGGATTCTTTTTCTTGCAGCCTTATATACAGGTTGCCCATGCTGCTTTCTATGAAGACTTGAAAGAAAGTCGGTTGGAAGCAATGTACTAATATAGCAATACTTGTCGAAGTAAAGGTTGAGACCTGAACGATAATAAATCAGTAATATGGAAGAATGGAGTACGGAGAAAATCTGTGCTCCATTTCTTTTTGTCGGTTACATCAAAAACAGTACCTTTGCAGTCATAATCAGGATTGATATATGGGTAAGAATAAATTAGAGAAGTTTGCTGATATGGCGAGTTATCCGCATGTGTTCGAATATCCCTATTCGGCAGTAGATAACGTGCCTTTTGACATGAAAGGGAAGTGGCATGAGAAGTTTTTCAAGAACGACCGTCCGATAGTGCTCGAACTGGGCTGTGGACGCGGTGAATACACTGTCGGACTGGGTAGGATGTTTCCCGAAAAGAACTTTATAGGAGTCGATATTAAAGGGGCCCGCATGTGGACCGGGGCAACGGAATCCTTGCAGGCCGGAATGAAGAACGTAGCCTTCCTGCGTACAAACATCGAAATCATCGAACGTTTCTTTGCCGAAGGCGAAGTCAGCGAGATATGGCTCACTTTCTCCGACCCGCAGATGAAGAAAGCGACGAAACGGTTGACATCCACTTATTTCATGGAAAGATACCGCAAGTTCCTCCAGCCGGACGGCATTATCCATCTGAAGACAGACAGTAACTTCATGTTCACTTATACCAAATACATGATAGAAGCAAACAAACTTCCGGTAGAATTCATAACGGAAGATTTGTATCACTCCGACTTGGTAGATGATATCCTCGGTATCAAGACTTATTATGAACAACAATGGCTCGACCGCGGTTTAAACATCAAGTATATTAAGTTCCGGCTTCCGCAAGAAGGCAAATTGCAGGAACCGGATGTAGAAATAGAGCTTGATTCTTATCGTAGCTACAACCGCAGCAAGCGCAGCGGTCTAAGCACAAGCAAATAGCTTGCCGGAACAATCACCGTAAGTAACGGTGTCACCTGAATAATGAATTAAATAGTAAATCGTCAAATAGTAAATAAAAAATGGCTCTTTATCCTAAATTGATATTGGATGCATTGGCAACGGTGCGTTATCCCGGTTCGGGAAAGAACTTGGTGGAAGCGGGGATGGTGGCAGATAATCTCCGTATTGACGGAATGTCTGTCAGTTTTTCATTGATATTTGAGAAACCTACCGACCCGTTTATGAAATCAATGTTGAAGGCTGCGGAAACGGCCATTCATACATACGTGTCTCCTGATGTGCAGGTTACGATTGCGACGGAAAGCAAGCAGGCTCCCCGTCCCGAAGTGGGCAAGATGCTTCCGCAAGTGAAGAATATAATTGGTATCTCTTCCGGCAAGGGCGGAGTAGGGAAGTCTACCGTTTCCGCAAACTTGGCCGTTGCTTTGGCTAAGTTGGGTTATAAAGTAGGGTTGCTCGATGCGGATATATTCGGACCTTCCATGCCGAAGATGTTTCAGGTGGAGGATGCCCGTCCGTATGCCGAACGTATAGACGGACGCGATATGATTATCCCTGTAGAAAAGTATGGGGTGAAGTTATTGTCTATCGGTTTCTTTGTTGACCCGGATCAGGCAACCTTGTGGCGTGGCGGAATGGCAAGCAATGCGCTGAAACAATTGATAGGTGATGCCTTGTGGGGCGACTTGGATTATTTCCTGATTGACCTCCCCCCCGGAACGAGCGACATCCATCTGACCGTGGTTCAAACATTGGCGATGACCGGAGCGATTGTTGTCAGCACTCCGCAGGCAGTGGCTTTGGCAGATGCCCGTAAAGGAATCAATATGTTTACCAACGATAAGGTAAATGTACCTATTCTCGGTCTGGTTGAGAATATGGCTTGGTTTACACCTGCCGAACTTCCGGAAAACAAATATTATATCTTCGGCAAAGAAGGCGCGAAGCGGTTGGCCGAAGAGATGAATGTCCCTTTGCTTGGGCAGATTCCTATCGTGCAGAGCATTTGCGAGGGCGGAGATAACGGTACACCGGTTGCATTGGATGAAAATACTGTTACCGGACGTGCATTCCTGTCGTTGGCAGCAAGTGTCGTACGTCAGGTAGACCGCAGGAATATCGAAATGGCTCCTACCAAGATTGTAGAAATGCATAAATAAGAGAGGGGCATAATACCCTGATTGAAAAGATTTGAGGATGCCAAAACTCTCTTTTTTTAAGAAGTTCACCCCCATTACAACTTTCTGTAATGGGGGTGAACTTTTTAAATCGGGCATTATGGTACACCCTCATTTTATGCAGTTCTTTCTCGTAGAATGACTACTTGTCCAACGCCTCTATCAGTTTCTTTTTCATCGTGTCCACTCCGGGGAATCCGGTATGTTGATAAACCGTATTGCCTTTACGGTCGATGATAAAATAAGTCGGTACTCCCTGAACGTTGAATTTCTCCGCCAGATACCTCCATTGGTCGTTTGTCACACGGAAATGCTCACCATGCACATCGGGTATCATGTTTAGCCAAGCTCCTTTGGGTGAATTTTCTCCAGCTATATATACATAAAGGATATCCTTGTCTTTCAATTCCTCCTTCATCGGAATCATAGCTTTGTTGGCTATTCTGCAAGGGCCGCACCAAGTAGCCCAAAAATCTACCAACAATACTTGTCCCTCAAACCGGGAGATGATGGCAGAGAAGAGCTGTTCGTTGTCCACTTCGCCTACCTCATTGATTTTATACCCGGTTTTCTGTCTGTTCAGTTCCATCTTCTTGAGCAGTTTCTCGTTGAGAGCCGTCAGTATGTTTTTGTAGGCGGGTGACGGCAATGCTTCGAGCGTAGCTATCTGTCCGTCAGTCAATGGCGTGAAATCCTCAATCGGGCGATAGCATCGGTGGGCTTCCATCATTTGGAACAGAAGTCCTTCGTTTGTTCCCAGATGCTTTGCCAAGATATCTTTTGAGGAATTGAATATCCCTACCCCGTATGCATATTCCGGTGCATACAAATCTGCCGGTGCGTTGAGAGTCAATTCTTTGAGTATATCAAAGTAATTCTCAGGGAATTCAATGATTGTATTCTCGTAATATTCTTTGGCTTGCTCTCTGTTCAACTTCTGTCCGGCGACATGTGCGCGCCTCAGAATTTCTTTACCCATGAAAAGCCCGATAGCTGTGGTGATATCCGTATTGGCCTTCAGTACTTCCTTGGCGGCAGGGCTGAGGTGGCTCTCTTCTATCTGTCTATAAAGGTCGTTTCGCTTTTCTATGAAATAGTCCTTTATTCCATTTATATCTTTTCCGATTACTTCATTTACAGTTTTCTCCGGATCGCCGGCCAAATTAGTTTGGATGGTATTGTCCGCCAGTTCCTGTTGCAATTCCGCCAAATACCCGTTATAGTAAGCCTTCTTTCCATAAGGCTTGCCATCTTTCTGCAAGTGCGATTGCAAGCGCGTACATTCGGGTGTGTTGATGATTATCGAGCATTCTTTTCCCGGAGCCAATAAACAAGGAATTTGAGCGAACGGAAGAGCGAGTGTTGCCGGGGTTACTGTAATGACATCAGTCTCAATGCGGAAAGTCCCATCTTCATTAATGCTTACCTCTTCGGCAAAGTTCAGCCATCTGATCGGGTCGTTCAGATACAGTTTGCCCGATGCCGGCATCTCTTTCTTAAAGCCGAGCACCCGTCCTGTCAGTATGGCTTTATTGTATGTGAGTTCCGGTGCAGGCAGTTGCCCCTTCTTATTAATCTTATGGATTATCGCATCCTTAGGTAACGATGCTTTACGAAAACTCTTCTCGTCGAGCTGTATTCCCCATATCTTATATGCTCCGTCAAAGTCACCTTCGGAGAAGTCAAGACTGGTCACGTTCTCCGGTATAGGAGGGAAAAGCAGTTGAAACTCCGCCTCGCCGGATTCCGGCATCCAGAACTCCTTGTCCAATGTGATGCCTACTCCTTTGCGGATAGGATAAAGCGCTCCGTTTTCATCTTTCAGAAAACTGCCCGTTGCTATTTTTATCCAATATTTAGGACGATAGTAGGCTTTTACGAATACGGTAGTAACCGTGTCGCTCATGACAATTTTGTCAATTTCGATACTGTTGGAACTCCATGCAAGAAAAGGAGGACGCTCAATAACTCTGTCTTTGGCTTGTACTGTGCAAACTGTGCAGAGTATCAAACCGATAATCCATGCAAATCTTCTCATATAAAATAGCATTTAGTACTTGACAAATATAGGAATATTCTTGTAACTATCCTTGTGAAAGTAGAAAAAACAACTTTTTGGGGGGGTGACGAAGTTAGCGTTTCCTATCGGTGAGGTTGATGCTCTCCACCGGTGAACGCCCCGTTCCCCATTGGCGGGGAGGGGGACGCGGCACCGGGAAAATGAATTATTGTAGACGGAATGTGATGGGAAGGGTGTATTCTACGGCAACCGCTTGTCCGCGTTGCAGCCCCGGTTCCCATTTCGGCATATTACTTACTACGCGAATAGCTTCCGCGTCAAGCGACGGAGATATACTGCGCAATACTTTTATATTGGATATGTCACCGTCTTTGTCGACAATCATTTGTATGATAACTCTGCCTTGTTCCTTGTTCTTCTGGGCAATAACCGGATATTTGATGCTTCTGGCAAGATATCTCATCAAGCCCGCAGTTCCGCCGGGGAATTTGGGCATTGTCTCTACTGCTGTGAATACAGCCCCTGCATCACCGGCTTTTGTGCTTACTAAATCAGGATTGGCATCTTCCTTTGAGTCATAGGCAACCACAACGACCTCTTCCATGGCAGATTGTTTTACCTCTTCCGCTTTCGGAGGTTCAGGACCGGTCAGTCTGAACATAACAGGCACTGTGAATCTCACATTTACCGCTTCACCTCTTTGTTTGCCCGGTTCCCATTTCGGCATGACGGTAATTACACGCACCGCTTCCCTGTCCAAATAAGGATCCACGCTCCGCACAACTTTTGCGTTATCTATGCTTCCGTCTTTTTTTACTACGAAGGATACGATAACACGTCCCTGTATGCCTTTGGCATGTGCTTCAGCCGGATATTTGATATTCTGTGAAAGATATTTCATCAAGGCGTTCATTCCTCCGGGGAATTTCGGCATTACCTCTACAACTTCAAATACGACAGAGTCCGGCACACTTTTGCCGTGAGTCTCCAGTGCCTTTTCCATCTTTTCATTCTGCGGAAGAGCCGTCTTTTGAATCTCTTTAGCAAATTTCTCTGTGGTACGTGCCACCGTTTCGATGTTGCTGACAATCATCAGCAAGGCGGCCAAGGGGATAAACATCAAGTATTTAGTTCTCCCGATTTCTTTAGTTCTTCGTTTGTTCATCATTTTAATACGGTTTTTGAGTGGTAAAACATTGAAACTATTTGATAAATTTGCTGCAGCCTTGTGATGTGCCAGTCCCAACAGATGGTACTGATATGATTTACAGTCATGTCCTGTCTCCAATACCCGGCGGTCTGCCATATATTCGAGATTTCCTCTGACTTCTCGTTTCATCAGCCATGCAAACGGGTTGAACCAGCAGAATATGCACATCAACTCACTGAGCAGCACGTCTACCGAATGATATTGGCGGGCGTGTGTCTCCTCGTGAGTGATGACTTCACTGATTTCAGATTCCGTATGTGCCTGTGGATGAATGAATATCCATCGGAAGAAAGAGAACGGACCGTTTTCTCTCTTTAAAAGATGTACGCGTACTCCTTGCACAGTGCTTTTCCTGCACCGGATGTGCAGGTGTATGATACTGCCCAATTGCATAAAGAAGCGTATGGCAAGGAATAATACTCCGCTCCAATAGGCGGTTCTCATAAGGAGCATGAGTAGTTCCTGCCGGCTCATCGCCGGTTCTTGTTGCGGAGTGATGACCTGTTCCGGAAGTATGATTGTTGCATAAAGGTCGGCCATAGCCAACATGGGTTCATGTGACTTGATCCATCCTTGAATATTCAGCAAAGGATAAAGCAAGGAGATGGCAAAGAAACACAACAAAGCTACCCGACGCCAATGGAAGAAGGTGTCTTTATAGAAAAACAGCCGATAGAATGCGTAGAATAGTACTATTGCTACATTCACCTTTAGAAAATAGGCTAATTCCGGAGTCATGGTCATGTATGTTTTCTGTTAATCTTCTTTTCCCTTTTCAATCAGGTCGATGATATCTTTCAGGTCATCCGCCGAAATCTTCCGGTCCTTGGCAAAGAAAGAAACCATTTCCTTATAAGAGTTCTCGAAATAGTTGCGCACCACGCCACTCATGAAGTTGCGTTTATACTCGTTTTCTCGAATGGCGGGAGTATACAGATAAGTATTCCCCACACGCTTGGCGGTGACATACCCTTTCCGTTCAAGGTTTTTCACGATAGACGCTACTGTGGTGTACGGTGGAGCAGGTTGCGTATACTTGGCTACTATGTCTTTTACGAAACAGCTCTGTAACTCCCAAATGTAGATCATTACTTCTTCTTCTTGTATAGTTAACTTTTCCATGGATATATTGTTTAATTACGAATACTTTGCAAATCTACGAATTATTCGTAAATATGCAATAGTTAGTCAGTTAATAATCCTAAATGCTCGTGTGTTGTAATAATAGCTGTTTTTATAACCCTTATACGAGAAATAGAGTTTAAAGAACTTTTGTATTTTGAAATAAATGAAATATATTTGCAATTACGAAACATAGTTAAATATGAACAGTGCGTTCCGGTACGCCGATAAGCGTTCGGAAAATTCCCCGCACCAGACAATGAAATTATTTAATTGACAATGCCGACCGGAGGGAAGAGGAAGGCGGACTAAAAAAATTTAGTGATATGAAAAAAGGTTTGATTTTTGTGCTATTCGCACTTGTTTCCATCGTTTCTTATTCTCAGGTTTCCTGGAATGCCAAAGTCGGCATGAATATGAGTAACATCACCGGTGACGCAGATACGAACATGAAAGTTGGCTTTAATGTTGGTTTCGGAGCTGAGTATGCATTTACAGAAACGTGGTCTGTTCAGCCATCTTTGATGTTGACTTCCAAGGGATACAAAGTAGATGGCTTCAAGTGCAATCCGATGTATCTGGAATTGCCGGTATTGGCAGCAGCAAGATTTGCCGTAACCGATAATCAGAATGTTGTAGTAAAGGCAGGTCCTTATTTTGCAGTAGGTGTTGCCGGCAAATATAAACTTGACGGAGTTGATAAGAAAGAAGACGTTTTTGGCGATAACGGTTGGAAGAGATTCGATGCCGGTCTGGGTGTAGGTGTCGCTTATGAAATCAACAGAATCTTTATCGACCTGACAGGAGAATTCGGACTGACTAAAATCGGCAGTGGCGACGGTGCTCCGAAAAACATGAACTTCTCTATCGGTTTAGGTTATAAGTTCTGATAAGATACCTTTTATAAACAGATTTATAAAAAGAAAATCCCCTGTCCTTTACTCTCTCTTGGGACGGGGGATTTTTATTTATCTCTCTCTTATATCAATCACTCATCTGTCCGGATAAGCGTTTCTTCTTTTTCAATTCTTTGTATCTCTCTATCGCATGTTTGCGGCTCGTCAGTATTTGCCAGCGGTACACCCAGCAAGTGGTGAGAAAATAAACGCCGGCCTGCAGCCACAGAGCCTTGTATTCGAGAGCCACCTCACTTAAAGTCGCTCCCATATTGTTTATTTTCACAAAGCCGTTGATTCCGAATGTAGACGGGAATATGTAGGATACATACTTCCAGAATGGCGGAATGGCAGCTCCCGGCCATGATATTCCCGAAATAAATAGCAGCGGAACAGACGTAAATACAAAAATCAGCATACACGTTTCGCGGTTGCGGATGGCGATGGAAGTCGTCATTGCAAAGAAGATGCAAGCCGCCAAGTAAGGAACAACGAATAGTATCAACGAGCCGGGTTGCCCGATTTGGTTGAGGCTGAACAAGCGCGGCACGACGTGCAGCACGTAGAAAGACACCAATATATAAACCATAAAGTAGCTGAGTCCTTTTCCGAGTACGATTCGCAAGGTGCCGTTGTAATGCCGGTTGATGGGCACAAGGTCCTTAAACCGGTTGTTCTCGCGAGCTGTTCCGGCAGCAAGACCGATACCGAGCAGCAGCGTCTGCTGGATAATCAATACCAATACGGCAGGAATCAGGAAAGCGGCGAATCCGGCGGTAGGATTGAATATCGAGATCTCCTCATACTCTATCGGATAAGCAGTTATCTCATCCTGCCGGTCGGTCGTATTGCCACTGCGCACTATTTTAATGTCTTGATTCATATTTAGTGACACGGCGGTATTGGCTATCAGCATTGCCTTATAGTAAAGCAATCCGCTCATATCACAGAAGATGCTGACCTGCGTCTGTTTCCCTTTGGCGATGTTGCTGCTGAAGTCCGAAGGAATGTAGATAATGCCATACGCACGCCTGTCCTTCAGCATCTGTTTGGCCTCCTCCATGTCCGCGCAGTAGGCCACGATTTGGATATCGGGCGTAGCGTCTACTTTCCGAAGATACTCTCGGCTCAAGGAAGAGTGAGAGTTGTCGACAACAACGGCGGGAACCTCGCGCACCACTTCGTTGTCATAGATAAAGCTGTACAGCAACGGATACCCAAGCGGTACGATTATGAAGAATATCAACACCCCCTGGTCGCGGAAAGTAGTTCGGAACTCCCGCTTCCAGATATAAAACAGGTCATTGATGCCTTGGGCTATCTTATCTTTTAATTTTATATCTTTCATTTAGGGCATGTATTTATAGGATATCAATGCTTCTTTCAAGCGGTGAACCACGAAGAAGGGAAGCATCATGAATATTAATAAAGCCATATAGTTGGTCCATGAGTAGGCCATGCTGTAGCCGTTGAGCGCTTGGTCTACATAAATCAGAAAGTAATGGCGCAACGGAAACAGATTGCTCAAAGCCTGCAATACAGGGTGCATCGCCATCACCGGATAGGAGAAACCGGAAATAGAGAACGATATGACCCCCCATAGCGATGCAAAACTCAGTCCGAGCCGCAGGGTGGGCAGAGTTCCTATCATAAGCACCCCGCAGCATTGCGATGCCAGCACCAAGCAGAGCGTGGCGAATATCATCGGAAAGATGCCGCTGTTGCAGGGGAAGTGCAGGAACCCATATAGATATACATTATAGAATATACCCATGATGAAGAATACCACCGTATGCGGAAGCAGCTTTCCCGCCAGTGCTATATAAATGGAGTTATTGCTCATGCGCAACCATTCGCGGGCGGTGCGGTCTTTGATTTCCACACCGATAGCAAAAACCGTGACCATGAATATGAGTAGCATGAGCACTCCCGGCACCAGTGTATTGCAGAGATATACCGAGTAGTTCAGCCACGGATTATTCAACGGATGCGTATCTATCACGATAGGTTGCAGAAACCCCATTGCCTGATCTGCCGTAGCCCCTTTGGCATACAGCACGCTGCGTGCGGCAGACCCCGCCGTCAGTTCCCCCATCATCTTCATATCCCTGAAAATCAGAGAACCGGCGATGAGATACGAATAGTTGGTGTAGAACGAAATCTTAGGCTGCCGCTGGCTTTGCGCCTCTTCCGCCAAGCCTTTGGGGATATAGAAGAACCCGTAGATTTTTCCTTCCTGCACGGCGATGCGCGCATCCGCCACGTTGCTGTAACGGACTGTGACATCCGTCTGCGAGAAAGCATCCAGATTGCGCGCTATATTGCGTGACGTAGACGAGTTGTCCATATCCACCACGCCGATAGGGAGATTCTTCGGCAATCCCGAAGACATCAGCGTGGTGAAGAATATGTAGCAGAAAAGCGGAGCGATAACCATGCAGAAGAGATAGAGCGGACGTGACACCAGCCGCCGGCATTCTCTTTTCATGACCAGCCACAATGCTATATATTTCTTTTCTCTCTCTTTCATGATTACTTGTCAATGACAACCGACATACCCGGGCGAAGATTCTCCACTTTCTCCATCGGAGATGCTTTCACCTCAAATGTTTTCAGGTCAAACTGACCGGTCGTCTTGGTAGCTTTCCAAGCAGCGTAACTGCCCAAGTCCTTCATATAATATACTTTGAGCTTAATCACCTTATTGTCCAAAGCGGGCACGATTGCCTCAAACTCGCTTCCCATGGTCAGGCTCTTAAGCAGATCTTCGCGCACGTTGAACGTCACCCACATATCATCCATCTCGGCGATATTCATGATAGGAGCACCCGTACCTACCAGCTCGCCTACCTTGGGGAAAATCTCGGAAACCTCTCCGGCAGCCTGTGCGATAAGATAAGTCTCTTTAATGTAAGATTCAACTTCAGCAACCGCCCCTTTCGCACGGTTCACAAGAGCTTCCGCCGCCATCTTGTCCTCACGCTCGGCTCCGTTCTTGGCCATTGTATATTGCGCCTTTGCAGCTTTCTCAGTAGCGATGGCGGCATCCCGCTGTGCGGTTACCTCATCCAATTTCTGTGCGGGCATCACCCCTTGCTCGTGCAAGTTCTTCACCCTCTGATATGACTTCTCGGCAATGGAAACCCCTGCCAGTGCTTTCTGCCACATCTCGTAAGCAGCCTGAATCTGCTCTTGGCGCGCACCCTTGATAGCCTTCTCGTTCTGTGCCTGTGCGGCAGCTTCAGCGGCACGTGCCTGTTCCATCTTCGCCATTACATCCGGCGCTTCCAGAATGGCCAGCGTGTCACCGGCATTGACTTGTTGTCCCTCTTTCACGCGAAACTCCAAGATACGTCCCGGCACTTTGCTCGAAACGCGATATTCCGTAACCTCTGCCTGTCCCTGAATAATCTCAGGACCTTTGCGAAGCATGAAAAAACCTCCGACTGCAACAATTGCAATAACTCCCAGCAGGGTAAGAAACGCCAACAGCATATTGCTGTTTTGTGATTTTGTAGTTGCCATATACTATAAATTATTTCAATGTACCTAATGATTTCTTGAGATAGATTTCCGTCAATTTCACATCTATTTGCGCATCAATCTTTTCCGATTGGGCGGATAGCCATGCCGTTTGCGCTTCGAGCACATTGCTGGTGGCAATCACCCCCTCTTTAAATCCCAGCGTGGCATAGCGCAGATTCTCTTCCGCTTTCTCCATATTCTTGGAAGCCATCAATAGCTTCTTGCCGGCTTCGTTCACCTTGAACGCTGCCTGATTAACCTGCAATTCTATTTTCTCTCTGGCATCCTCCAGTTGGTATTGCGTGATTCTCGCTTCGGCCTTGGCGGCTCTTGTCTTATAAAGCCCTTCGCCCCAGTGCCAGATGGGTATCTGCACCATCACCCCGACATTCCACATCCCTTTGAACTTATTCTCGAATCCGTTGAATACCGAAGGGTTCGTGACCATGTAATTTCCCATCAATGCGATGGAGGGCAGATGCTCTGAACGGGTGATGTTCACTTTCTGCTTGTAGATTTGTGTAGCTAATTCGAGGCTGCGTATCTCCGGACGGTTGGCATAGGCAGTCGACATATCGAAATGCGTCTCCGGTGCCAGTAGGGGAATATCGCTCATGTTTTCGTCTGTCAGCGTGACAGGAGAGCTTAAGTCGAGTCCGCATAGTTGGCACAGCAACATTCGGGCGAGGCTCAATCCGTCCTCCACCTTGGTCAGCGTCATTTCCGCTTCGTTCACCTTTACGCGCACCGACAGACCGTCGGCCTTGGTAGCCACCCCTTCGGCAATCATCTTCTCCACATCGCTGTCCAACTGCTGCAAAAGTTTCAGGTATCCCTCTGCCAACTTCTTCTTATTGACCAACGAAACAACCTGCCAGTAAGCCTGGTCGATGCTCATTATCACTTCCTGCATGCCGCCTTGATGCTGTTGGCGTGCCAGCTCCTCGGCATATTGCGTTATCTTGTTGTAAGCGCGGATTTTCCCACCCATGTAAAGAGGCTGTGTCAAGGTGACAGCTCCGGCATACACATTCCTTGTATCCGTGCGGAGCGCGTCTATCAGAGAATTTCCGGCATTGTTGAAAGCTGAAGTCAGGCTGGCACCTAATTCGGAAACTTTGGAAGCCAGTTCCGGGTGCAGTTGCGCAATGATTCCGCCGGCTTGCTCCAATGGGCTTGCCAAGCTGTTGCCCAATCCCGAAAGCGCCGCTTTCTGATCGGAATTCAATAGAGAAAATTCTTTTTGATTTCTCATGTACGCCCCGGTTGCCGAAAAGTTGGGCAAGTAATTGGTAAATGCAGCTTTTCGTTGATAATGTGCGGCATTTATCTTTTCGTTGCTTATCAACAGATCTTTATTGTTGGCAAGGGCTAAAGCACGGCAACTATCCAGACTCAGTACAGTCTGCGCTTTCCCGATGACAGTCAGGTTCAGCAGAATCGTCAGAAGAAATAGTTTTTTCATCGCATCTTGCATATTAATAAGGTGATACTTCTATTTTAATAACCCTGTTCTTATGTAATTTGTTTATTGAAACGGTAGTTTTCCCAAAACTCGTTAACTTAAACAATAATTGCATAAACAACGATGCAAATGTATGCGCTTTCTATGAAAGTACAAAAAGAATTAGCTTTTTTTAAACATGAAAGAAAAAAGCTGTTCCTCATGGCGAAGAACAGCCTTTCTTAATATATAATGTAAGGGGATTTGCTTTATGAAGAGCGTCTGCTTAGAGAGCGCCTACTTCTTTCAAGGCAGCGTTAGTCTTGTGAACGGCAGCAGCGCTTGCAGCGAATTTAGCTTTTTCGTCAGCATTCAGGTCCAGTTCAACGATCTTCTCGATACCGTTCTTGCCAAGGATTACAGGAACACCGATGCAAAGATCAGATTCACCGTATTCACCTTCCAGCAATACAGAGCAAGGAATCATCTTCTTCTGGTTGTGGATAATTGATTCAACAACGAATGCTCCTGCCGCACCCGGTGCATACCATGCAGAAGTGCCCAGCAACTTAGTCAGTGTAGCACCGCCTACCATAGTAGCGGCAGCCACTTCGTTCAGTTTTTCTTCAGACAGGAAGTTGCTCACAGGCATACCCTTGTAAGTAGCGAAGCGAGTCAACGGAATCATTGTAGTGTCACCGTGGCCACCGATAACCATACCTTCTACTTCGTTGGCGTTGCATCCCAAAGCCTGTGACAGGAAATATTTGAAACGAGAGCTATCCAAAGCGCCACCCATACCGATAATACGGTTTTTCGGCAAGCCCAGAGATTTCAATGACAGGTAAGTCATTGTATCCATCGGGTTGGAAATTACAACAAGGATAGCGTTAGGAGAATATTTCAAGATGTTCTGCGCTACCGATTTAACGATACCGGCATTCACACCGATCAGTTCTTCACGAGTCATACCCGGTTTACGAGGAATACCTGAAGTAATCACAACAACGTCAGAGTTGGCAGTTTGAGCATAGTCGTTGGTGCAGCCTACTACTGTAGTGTCAAAGCCTAACAGTTGAGCTGTCTGCATCATATCCATTGCTTTACCTTCTGATACGCCTTCTTTAACGTCCAGCATTACTACTTCGTCTGCTACTTCTTTAAAAGCAAGTACATTTGCACATGTAGCACCTACGTTACCTGCGCCTACTACGGTTACTTTTGACATAATACTTATATATTTAAAAAGTTGATAATTTATTCCATCTGTTTTGCGCGACAAAATTACAACGATAATCCTAATTAAAGAAATTTTTCCGTAATAATTTTAGTTAAAGGTCAAAGTTCTTAATGATGCAATGAGCATGATGGGAAATTTGGATTGTAGAAATTATTTTTTTTGAGCGTCTGTTAACAAATTGAAGGTAGCAAAGTAGTAAGGCTTAAATAAGTTTTTTTTAATTATGGGTGGATAAAGTCTGAAAGTTTATTATCTTTGTGCCAATCTGTTAATTGAAAGTTTAATGAACAGTTGAAAAATATCAAAATGAAGTTTTGGAAATCAAATCATCAATCTGAACAGGAAGGTGATATGCAGTTTATTGCGCTTTACAAATTCTACTATCAAGATTTGTATGCCTATGGAGTAAGTTTGGGCTTCAATGCCGAAGATGTGAAAGATGCAATTCAAGAAGTCTATTTAAAATTGTATTTTAATGAGCACTTGTGTATTGATGAGAAGCAAATAAAATTTTATTTACTGCGTTCGGTCAGAAATCAGTTGATTGATTGGGAACGTACAAAGAAAGAAACGTTTTCTATAGAGGGAGAGGAAAGAATTTTTAAATTGTCTGTATCAGTAGAGGAAAGTTTTATAGCTGATGAAGATGATTTATTATTGAAAAAGAGAGTGAATAGAATTCTCAATTTGCTGACAGATCATCAGCGTGAGATAGTTTATTTACATTTTATTGAAGAAATACCTTATGATGAAATTGCGGTAATGCTGGATATGAAAATTCAAACAGTGCGCGGACAAGTCTTTAAAGCGATGGAAAAGCTAAGAAAATTAGATTCAAAAGATTATTTTTTATATTTTCTTGTCTTATATATACATGGAGTTTCATCTTTTAGATGACTGTAAATTAATATTATATGTAGAAAGTGGAGAGTGCCGTCCAATAACTCTCTACTTTTTTGGTTCTTCGTCACTTTCGGGGCAGGTCATGTGTTAAAGCTAATAACTTTATTGCATAGCAAGGTAATTCCAGC
>CAKUYM010000076.1 GCA_934716785.1 uncultured Bacteroides sp.
AAGTGACACGGGCTGTGAGCAATATGATCGGAATATGTGAAGTTACCATATTGTTTTTAGATAATCTTGTAAACTCAATGCCATCCATATATGGAGTCATAATGTCGCTAATCACCAAATCTGGTATTTGTTTTTGTTCTATTTCATAGCCTTCCTTACAGTTCACGGCAGTATAAATATTATAGTATTTACTGAGCAATGATGCTAGATAATTACGTACATCCTCATTGTCCTCTATAATAAGCAGAGTCATTTCTTTGGATGAAGTGTTAGTTTGAGATACTTCGCTGGGATTGACATCTGTTGCAATAAGTGCTTCTACATCTGAATAAGCATGGGCGGATTTTACTATCTTGTCTTTGCTAAGTAGTTGGTTTTCGGTATAACTGTCTTTACCTAATGGGAGAGTGAAAGACACGGTCATTCCATGCCCTTCTTTATTATCTATCCAAATACGTCCGCCATGGAGCTCAATGATACTTTTTGTCAGATTCAGCCCAATTCCGCTTCCCAGCACTTTCTCACCTGCCTGGAAGAAAGCTTCGAATATACGGGGCATCATATTGGCAGGGATTCCGGATCCACTATCTTCTACTTTAATCAAAAGAATTTTTCCTGCGGGGAGGGTCAAATTTTCAGGCTTCTGAATATCTTCAGTATTGGTTTCTATACTTGAAATGATAATATATCCACCGCTGGGAGTGTGCTTTAAAGAATTGGAGAGCAGGTTAAAGAAAACCTTTTCCAATAGAATGGCATCAAACCAAGTCTCTGTTGAGGAGGTCGTATCATTAAATTCGATAGATATGTTTTTCTTTTCGGCAACAGGCCTAAATAGTTTGATGATTTCAGGTATATAAGTACCTAAATTGTAATTGCTGACGTGAAGTTGCATTTTTCCGGCTTCCAGCTTGTGAAAGTCCATTAAACGGTTTACCAGCCATAGTAAACGTTGGGAATTACGGTTGATCAGCTCCAATGGTTGACGATATGCTGGAGGCATATCTTCTTTATGCAATAGGTCTGTGAGCGGAGCTATGATTAAAGTCAGTGGAGTACGGAGCTCATGTGAGAAATTGGTGAACATTTGTACACCCATATTGTGACTGGTTTCAATATTCTGTTTTTCCATCTGTTTTAACTGAAGATCCATTTTCAGTTGTGCTTCCCGGTTTTTATAACGTATGAACAGCATAATCATACTAATGGTGAATGCAAGATAAAACAAATACGCATACCATGTTTTCCATAGGGGAGGAGTGACTGTGATTGATAATGAAGCATTTCCATTGCTCCATATGCCGTCATTATTACAAGCTCTTACTTTAAAAACATACTTACCCGGTGGGATATTAGTATAGTTAACACTCCGTTCGTGTGTCGGTTCCGACCATCCCTTATCAAATCCTTCAAGCATATAGGAAAATTTATTGTTGGATGCAAACACATAACTAAGTGCGGAGAATTTGATTGTGAATGAGGTTTGGTTATATCTTAATTTGATTCTTTGATTTGAGATATTTATCCATTGGGCACCTTTATTATCTTCCAGATAATCCGCCCAAATTCTCATTTTTGTAATATATACGGGAGGTATAAATGTATTTCGTCTAATTAATTGGGGATTAAATGAAAGGAAATGATTATTTCCACCGACATAAAAGATGTTGGATGAACTTTTCAGACAAGCGTGTAAATTGGTTTCCAATAAAGAATATCCATTTTTATTATCCCAGTTAGTAAAAGTCTCTGATTTAGGATCAAAACATGATATGCCTTTTAAAGTAGAAACCCATAATTTACCGTTGTTATCGGCTACAATACTATTGATTGCATTATTGGGAAGACCATTTTCTTCATTATATATCGTGAAACTTTCTTTGATGTTATTATATAATCCTATGCCTCCACCATAAGTTCCTATCCATAAATTTTCCGATGCATCAGTATACAGTGTACTGACATGGTTGCTTGGTAGGAATTGTTCTGTTTTTTTTTCTTCACTACCAAAATGTTTTAATTCATGAGTCTGTGTGTGATAACGATATAGACCGGTTGCACGAGTTCCCATCCATATATAAGGTCCTATAGCTTTTAAATCTTGCACATTGATGATAGAAAGTTCTGTGGCACGACCCTTTACTGGAAAAGACTCTTCCAATTGGTTGTTCTCTATGTGGTAACGTAATACGGGGCTGTCTACTCCTAAAGCAATCCAATAAATATTATCAGTGCCTTTGGCAATACATCTTACTTGATTATAAGGAAAATCGGGTATCTCTTTTATTATGCGGCGGGTTTCCATATCATAGAGATATAGTCCGCAATAATAAATACTAATCCATAAAAGATGATCTCCTTCTTTTTGTATATATTTTACCTCATTGTTTGTTACCGAGCGTGGAACATGAAGCGGGCAGTATTCATAACTTTCGTCTTTGGGATTGTAGATGATTAAACCACCGTCCGTACCTAACCAAAGTTTTTCTTTATATTCTACTATGGCATTAATGTTTCCGATACTTTTTTGAAGCTTATATTCTGGTTTATGAGGAATAAAGAAATTGCTGTATGGTGTGTACAAATTAACACCTCCTCCGTAAGTTCCGATCCATATATTATTTGCTTTATCCCTATATAGAGAGATGATAGTATTTTCACTCAAACCACAGCTTTGTTCCCGTTGGTAATAATTGATAAGCTTGTTTGCTTGCCGGTCATAAATCAGCACCCCTTCTCGTGTAGCAAGCATAAGATTTCCTTCCAACGTTTCTACAATGTAGTTGACTTGGGAGTTATTGAAATTTTTGCCGTTTTCCATTGTCAGGTTGGCATCTACGAGTTTACGGTTTTTACGGTCAAACCATTTAAGCCCTGAATCCCACATACCTACCCACAGGCGTTTATCATTGTCTTCATATAAAAAGTAGATCTTATGTTCATCACCGAATTGAAAACGCTCTGTAACATAGGTGACAGGATTCATGATGCACAATGTGTTGTTGATAAGATAGCAGATTTCATTTTGACTGTTTTGCATAAGCCAGAAGACAGAACCGTCGGTTGAAATGGGGATAAAATCATCAGTTTCCTTATTATACAGATTGAGTCCTTTCATACTGCCTACCCAGATTCTTTTTTGGTTATCGCATAATAAGTGTTTGATGCAATTGTCCGATATAGTATACTGGTTCGCCGGATCATGAAAGTATTGAGTAAATGTATTTGAGGATACATCGTAGCGATTCAGTCCACTGTGAGTCCCTATCCATAGAACTCCGGGCGATTCTTCGATAATGGTGGTAACATCACTGCTGGATAGGGAGTACGGCTGACCGTCGGCGCGAAAAACTTCGAACTCGGTACCATCAAACCGGTTCAGCCCATCCCGCGTGCAAAACCACATAACTCCGTTACTGTCTTCCAAACTACGTATAACGGTGTTTTGTGAGAGCCCGTTACTTACGTTATAGTTTTGAAACAATATGTTGTTGTCTTGCGCTCTGCAAATGGAAATAAACAGAAGAAAAATGATGAATGCAATGTTTTTCATGTCCTGATAGATATTTTTAGTAGAAGCAAATATAATTTGTTTGCAAGTAACTCGCAAACAAAATCGAGGCTGAAAACGAAAAACGTAACCTGTGTGATAGTAATGTAACCAGAGTAGGAATAAAGATACATGTATGGAAAAGATTGAAACATGATTTCTAATGGATTAAAATAAGGAGTGCTATTTTTGTAACATGAAAAACAAAGTGAAATGAATTATGAAAAACTCTTTTTTAATAGTTACTGCTACATTGCTTGTATCCGTGTTCTTTTCTTGTACAAAAGAGAGAGTGACAGCCGGTTCGGTTAATGAGGTTTATGAATTTCAGTCGGTAGATTCCACTTGGAAACTTTTGACTTTGCGTGAAAAGATAGGGCAGACAATGTTAATGCTACCTGATCGCAAGAAAGAATTGGACTTGGGAGACGGCTCATTGGACGTGTACTTCAAACGTTACCCGGTTACAGGTTATTTTATGGGGTGGAAGTTGTTTACAGGGGTTCCGGAGGAAGAGCGGGTTGATTTTGTGCGTAGTTCTGTCGAGGAATATCAAAAAGCATCAGAACTTCCTTTATTGTTTCAACAGGATTATGAATCGGGAGTAGGACTTCAAGGGATGACTCCTTTTCCGAAAGAGATGGCACTGGGAGCCGCGAATTCTCCGGAGTTAGCTTATAAATATGGTAAAAGTGTAGCATTGGAGTGTCGTTCGTTGGGTATAAACTGGGTGTTGCATCCTGTTGCTGATTTGAATATGAATCCATTGAATCCTATTGTAAATACACGTTCAGTTTCGGATGATCCGGAAAAAGCGGTTTGTTTGTTGTCCGAACAGATAAAGGGGTTGCAAGATAACTCTGTTGCCGCTACAATTAAACATTTTCCGGGAGATGGGGTTGATTATCGTGATCAGCATTTGATGACAACTGTCAATTCCTTGTCTGAAGAAATGTGGAAGCAATATCATGGAAAAGTGTTTGCCGAGTTGATTGAAAAAGGAGTTGCGTGCATCATGCCTGGACATATAACTTTACCTTTCTATCAGAAAGAAAAGATAAATGGTTATCTGCCACCGGCAACTTTATCTCATGAACTATTGTCCGGGTTATTGAAAAAAGAAATGCATTTTAACGGTGTCGTGGTATCGGACGCAATGACAATGGCAGGCTTCCGAGGCTGGTATAAAAATGATTTGGAAGGGCAAGTTGCCAGCTTTTTAGCCGGGGTGGATATATTGTTGTGGCCTTCTTACGAATACATGGATACGGTAGAAGTACGGATTCAACGTGGTGAAATTCCAATGGAACGGTTGGATGATGCTGTTCGCCGTGTTTGGGCAATGAAAGAACGTTTTGGGTTATTAAATAAAAACAGGGAGTTGATACGTCCTGTCTCAGCAGAAGAAAAGGCCGAAATACGGGAAGCTGCCAAAGAGATAACAGAGCGTTCCATAACTTTAGTACGGGATGAAGATCATAAGTTACCACTTTCTTTGGAAAAAGATAAAAAGCTGTTATTGGTGGCTGTAACTCCCGTAGCTCATAAAGGTAATGATCGTGACTTTAAGCGATTACAGAATTTGCGGGATGAGTTTGTGAAGAATGGTTTTGAGGTTGATTTCCGCCGTAATATACTTTATGAAGATCAAGGTTGGCAGGATAATGCGACTGAAGTGTATGATAAAGTAATCTTTCTGGTGGCACGGAATACCCATACTCCATTTGGCCCGCTCCAATTATGGGATGATGAGGCTCAGTCCGTATGGGCTGCCAATTCTATGGACAAAAGTAAAGTGATTGTTATTTCACTGGGTAGTCCTTACATTGGAAATGAATATTTTGAACGTGTCAAGACTTATATAAATACCTATTCGAATGATGCTTCCACTCATTCTGCTTTATTACGGATATTGTTGGGACAGCTTCCGTTCAAAGGTAAGTCACCGGTCAACTTGGAGCATAAACTGTTTACATTTTAATCATTATACTTATGAAGAATTTTTTATTTAGTGGAATTATAGCTTGTCTTATCGGGTTTTGTTGCAGTTGTACTACAACAGAAGAGTCTGCAGGGTTGCAGATGCGTGCAGGACTTCCTAATTTTAATTATAAAATACAAAAGAATGAACCTGTATCTGTCGTTTTTTTGGGTGGAAGTATAACAAATCATCAAGGATATAGAGTGCAGATTACTGATTGGCTCAAGCAACAATATAGTAATGTACAGTTTACGTCAATAAATTCCGGAATTGGCGGGACTGGGTCCGATTTGGGTGTGTTCCGTACAGAACGGGATGTGTTGCAGTATCATCCGGATTTGGTATTTGTCGAATTTGCTGTGAATGATGCCAAAACAGACTCCTTGGTGATTGCTCATTCCATGGAAGGAATTGTGCGTAAGATCTGGCATCATAATCCGCATACGGATATATGTTTTCTCTATACGCTAAATGAACCCATGTTGGACGACTTGAAATCAGGAAAGAATTACCGTTCTGTGCGGTATATGGAGACAGTAGCAGACTATTATGATATTCCGTCTGTTAATTTTGCCGATGATGTTCTGGAATTGTTGAATGAGGATAAGTTGGTTTTTAAAGGAGATTCAAAAAAGGAGTATGGTGGTAAGATTGTGTTTACGAATGATGGGACACATCCTACTTATGATGGCGGACATCCTATATATACAAAGACACTGAGCCGTTCTCTGTTACACATGAACAAGGCGCAGGAAAAGGCACATGCATTGAAAGCTCCGTTGTATCCGGGTAATTATGAGAAAGCCAAAATGATTCCCGTAACAGAGTTTGAACATTCCGAAGGTTGGAAAGTGCTCTCGAAAGATGATAAGGTCTTTTCAAATTTTCAGGGAGACCAAAAAGCATTGCCGGTTGTTCTGGAATCCTCAGATTCGGAAGATTTTGTGAAAGTACGTTTTAAGGGAATTCGAGTTGGGGTGTTTGATTTAATCGGACCCTCATCTGGTGGAATGACAGTAGAGATAGATCAGAATGATCCTTCCTATATCCGTAGGTTTGATAAATATTGCGGAGATCGTAATCGTACTAATTATTGTCTGTTTGAATCCTTGAATGAAGAAGAACATACAGTAATTATTCGTCCGGATAATAGACGTTTTGAGAAGGCGGAAATCTACAAGATGAATCCGAAGCGAATAAAGGAAACTGAATATTTCAATGAGTTTAATACATATCTCGGCTATATTCTTTTAGTGGGTGATATTATACAAAATTAATGGTGTAAAACTGATGGTATAAGGCTGTTATTGTAGTCAAACTATAAATTAGATTACAATAATAGCCTTGGCTTTCAAATTGTATGTATTACTGGTCGGAAAATATCATTTATCAGTTCTTTTTGAACCATTTATAAAACCATCTGCCCACTTTCTCATAGTGTTGCGTTTCAGCATCGGTGTATAGCTTGGAGAAGAAAGAACTGTCCAGTGGTTCACCCGATTGATTGGGGTATAACACAATCAGGCTGTTATTGGAGAAGTATTTTCCCAATTGTCTCGGTAATTTCTCGAACGAGCTGTCATAAGAAAGTGTTCCGGGGCGTGCGCTGATGATGACTAATAGATGGTCGTAGCTGACTTGTCCTGTCAGGACCAATAAGTCGTTCCAATCTTCTAAAAGAGAAAAATCTGTCAGCACCTGTTTGTGTCTTTTCTTTATCCAGACTTGCAGCCGTGCAGTGGTCTTTTCGTTTGCAAAGAAATGCACACGGCATCCAAGCGTACTTCCCATCCGGCAAAAATGCTCCATCCATCGTGGAAAACCGGATTCATATTCAGCTTTTGGAGGCACAGCGATAACGATTCGTTTGATTGCGCTGACGGGTATCAGGAATTTGGAGATTATTATTTCACAGTTTAATCCTTTCAACAGGTTTTCGGTGAGCATTCCGAAATATGAATCAGTGATGTTGACCTTGCGGTGCAAGCCGGTGATGATACTTGTCACTTCATTTTCCTTTACAGAATGGATAATCCCGGAAGCGATATTCAAATCATAGCGGGTCAGTTGTTTCAGTGAAACATTGGCAGCTGTTGTCGGCAAGGCAGCCTTTTCCAAAAAATGTTTGCTCTGCATTCTCAGGTTGTCGGAAGTGCTGTCGTCATTGATGACATTCAGAGCAAGCAGGTTGTCTTTCTGTTTCGTGTTGCGTATCGCCAAAGAGAGATTCATCATATCTTCAATCGTGTCCGGATTAGCAAGTGAAACCAGAATCCTTTCCGTTTCTGCCACAGGCTCCTTTTCCGTCTCTGAATCATTTATGGCAATTTTTCTGGCTGCCCGTTCGGTTATCAATGAGCTGACGATGCAGGTGACGAGTATCAGCAGGACTGTTCCATTCAGCACATCATCATTCAGCAGTCGTTCTCCACCGGGCAGTATTATGTTATATCCGACTAAGACCGCTGCTAATGTTGCTGCCGCTTGTGCATTACTCAGGCCATACATCAGTTTCCGTTCGAGAGCGGACATCTTGTATATCTTTTGTGTGAGCCAGCAGGCAATCCATTTGCCGGTCAGCGCCATTGCAATCATTACGGCAGCCACTTTCAACGCGTCTCCATGCCCGAAGATGACATGTAGATTTATCAACATTCCTACTCCGATCAGAAAGTAAGGAATGAAAAGCGCATTGCCGACAAATTCAAGGTGGTTCATCAGCGGAGAAACGTGGGGGATGAGCCGATTCAACACTAATCCGGTGAGAAAAGCGCCTAAGATGCCTTCCATTCCGACAAACTCCATAAGTCCCGCTCCAAGAAAGACCATGGAGAGAACAAATATGAACTGCATCACGTTGTCATTGTATCGATGGAAGAACCAGCGGCCGATACGTGGAAAAGCCCAGATGATAAACCAGCCAAGGAAGATGACTTTTACTATTAACCATAGCCAAAAGAGACCTCCGGTCTCTCCTTTGAACAGTCCGCCTATAACTGCCAATACGAGTAATGTCAGCGTATCGGTCACTGCCGTTCCGCCAACCGCTATACTTACGCTGCGATGGTGTGATATGCCGAAACGGGTGACGATGGGATAGGCCACCAATGTGTGGGAGGCGTACATACTGGCCAACAGCACGGAAGTGACAACACTGTATTTGAGGTAGGATATGTTGGCTACAAACCCTATTCCGATAGGAATGATAAAAGCAAGCAGTCCCAAGACTAACGCCCTGTTTCGTGTCTCCTTGAAATCTTCCATATTCATCTCCAGACCGGCGAGGAACATGATATAATAAAGCCCTACTTTTCCGAAAAGTTCAAAACTGCTGTCGCGTGCCAGGATATTGAAACCATGCTCGCCGACAGCCAGTCCTGCCAGAATCATGCCGATAATGTGAGGGATACGCAACTTGTTCAATAGGATGGGAGCGAACAGTATGATGAGGAGTACAAGGAGGAATATCCATGTAGGGTCGGTGATAGGGAATGTTAAATCAATGCCAATCCAATCCATAATTTGATGAGTTGTGGTATTTGTTTCGCAAAATAGTTTAAAATATCGTATTAAAAAAACGTTTGCCGATAAAATATTGTTCTCTCCCACTTTTATTACCTTTTGGCTTCCCAGTTGGTAAGGTATCTATATTAACCGGGCTATTCAAAAACATGTTTTAAAATATGAATAATGAAATTATTGTCTCTCAAATACTTATAATCTGATTATTTTAACTACATTTGGAACGGATATCTGTTTCTCTTATATCCGAACATATAAAACAAATAAAATATTAAAACAACAAACAATATGGCGACTTACTCTCCGGCTTCTACGATACATGGCGATATGCCTGTCAATATTCTGTCTGACGATGTCCGTCAAATATATAGCGATACATGTGCTATCAAATCACAGCAACTCATATTGCAGGATTTTGGAATCAATCTGTCCGAGGACCAGCTACGTAATGAAGCCATCATGAATGGCTGGTATCATGGAGGCACCAGTCCCGCGGATGTTGGCAAACTGCTGGAGTTGCATGGCATAGGGGTATCTCAATATGACAATGCGAATATATTCAATCTTGTCAACGAGTTGGCGCAAGGGCATAAGATTATTGTGGGAGTCGATTCCGGCGAACTGTGGGAAGATAATATTTTCGATAAACTGTTTGAAGATCAGAGGGCCGACCATGCTTTGATCGTTTCGGGAGTCGACACGTCGGATCCTAACAACATAAAAGTTATTCTTACAGATCCGGGGACGGGAGATTTGTTGAAGGAGTATCCGATGGACAAATTCGTAGATGCATGGCAAGATTCGAATTGCTTTATGATGGTGACCAATGATGCGGCTCCAGCTGTATTCGATCCCTTTAATAATATGCCCGGTTTTGATTTGCCTATTCATAATATTCCTATGATAGGGCAAATGCCGTATGATATGTTCTACAATGATTTGGCTTTTTTGAATTGTACTAATGATATTCCTAATTTCATCTTCGATGATTTCTCCGGGATGGTAGGTGGCGACATTACTATGTTTTCACCTCAAAGCATGGGTTATTTCGATGAATTTAGTCTATGGGATGATTCTAACCTATTAATGGATTGTTGATATGGAACCGTTTACAATGATGCTGGGCTACGGTCTTGTCAATTCGCTTTCACAGTTGGTTATACGACCGATTGCGGATAAGATGTCGTCACCGATGCGGCGGGCTGAGATGCGGCAGCAAATGGAGACTAAACATGTTCTTGATTTGGAGGCTGTAAGGCTCAATAAACAGATAGAACTTGATAATCAGAGGAATATTCAGGAACTCTGCCATCAGTTCAGGTTGCAAGAGGCAAAGTCGCAATTTGAACGGCAGTTGCAAATGTGGCAGATCGGGCAGTTTAATGATAAGATGTGGCCGTTGTTGACCCCTTTCGACCATCCCTCGTTATATCCCCGGTTTGGCAAAGGGCATCAGATACCTATAAATATATTCTTGGCAAAGACTGATCCTCATTCTCCGTTTGCGGCGCTTATTCAATCGGACTTGAAGAATAAGTTGGCGACATTTATACAGACTGCTTATTCTACGGATCCTTTCGGCTCACATCCGAGTATCTGCCGGATTGGCGATTGGAAAGACGGTTTTCAGGATGCTGCGTTCATCAATGCTTTATGGTTTGGATTGCAGGGGCAGCCTTCGATTGTGGTAAATCCGATACAATCCGAGTTCGGAGAAATTCTTGATTTGAATGTCAGCATATGGGGGCTTGGGGAAAGTGGACTTGTGCCGGCCACGCGAAATGTTATTTCAGGACATTTCGGCTCGGCGATTGGACGGATAAAGCGTGATGAAACACGCCTTTGGATAGAACATGGGCTACCCGTTTCATCTCCGGAAATGAAATATAATGCGGAGCTGTTAAAACAAGAGGAAGCGCTGGCGGCTGATGGAAATGGAGACTACATTGACCATTTATTGGTTCAATATAAGCTACCTAAAGAGATTCAGAATAGGGTTATCACAAAATTCGCTAATGAATATAACCATATAGTATCGTGTGTGTCGGGTATGTTTGCCGATATTTATCATTTGATTGAGTATGGGGCGCAACCTTATATGCCACTTGCGATAAATAGCTACAACAAGGTTTCGGGTAAGAACTTTTTAATTCCCGATGTGGTTATTGAACATTACAGACATGCCCTTACCACTATGGTTTGCACCAATTATCTGCAAGACAGGCTACCGACAGTTTATATGGGAGTGGCTCGCGCAGTGAATTTTAATGCCATCCAGTCACTGGAGATATTCAATGAGGGGGTAGGATTGTGGTTCAACAAGAAACTTGACCTTTCATCAGAGAAACCTCTGCCGGCATCAATTGACGAAAGTCTTCGCCTGCTTCGTAATCATTCAAGTGACCGGGATAAAAATTATCTTGAGGAAGCGAAGGCAACCCTTTTGGCTCTGAATCTTAGGGAGGAAGCCGATACGCTTACTAATAAGATTTTTAGTTTGGCAACGGAACCCGATACTTCAGAGCTTGACTCGTCATCTCAAGCTTCAAGTCTTGACTGGCGGGTTGAAGAAAGAGTGATGTTCAGCAATCATGATTTTGAGAAGTGGATCGGAGGTTTGAGTTCTTCCGTTCTAAGTTTGGCAAGATATGCAATCCTTATGGTGCGTGATGGCTTTTATGCCATTATGCTTGCTGATAAATCAGGGAAATATACTCCTATTGATAACGATTTAGGAGGAATCTGCATTGTTGCGCAAAGAAGTTATATGCCACAGGATTTGATTGATTCAGGTTTCGTTGTTTATGACTTAAAGTATAATAAATATTCAAATGCTAATTTTATGGAAAACAACGAATTTAAATCCTTTGAGAAGCTTGGAAAGCAGTTGGATGCATTGATAAACAATATCAGCCGTATTCCTGCTTCTATGAACTCAAAAAAGGGGCAGCCACAGCAGAACAATACTCACGCCACAGCTTCACAAGGTGGGCTTGAACAGCAACTTACAGAAATATTTATGAACAGAACTAATCTTGGGATTGAGAAGGAAAATACTCAAGTGGCTGAGTTTGACTTAATCCGTAACTGGATTACTTCAAAATTGCCGGTGCCGGATGCGACTAAAGTACATATTTTTAAAGCGGATACGGCAGAGGGGATATTGATTTGCGTATTCTTTACCGATGATGACATGAATACATTGCTTGGCAACGGTTATCCGTCAAAAAGCATACTCTGTTCAAGCTGCGACTCTGATATGGAAGCATTCCTTAACGGTCTTTCGATAGGCACAATAACACTTTGACAATGGGAATTTTACGAGAAATAGGACGATTCGTCGGCAATGTATTGGAATTGATCATTGCTTGCATCGGTGCACTGATAGAGGCTGCAATTTGGGCGATCGGTTTTGTTATTGATATGGCATCGGATATCTTGAGCTGGATAAATGGCAAATTGGAAGAACTGCTTGATGATGGTGCCACTGAGGTAAATACGGTGCAGGGGTCGGCTCTTGCCGATTTTATCAAGCAGAATCAAGCTACCGGGAAATATACGGAAGTAACATTGTCGGAGTTGAATGCCATGAATTCCAGTGTGATAAATGTGGCTTTTGATGACAGTGACAATATTATTGACGACCAGATGATACGTTCGCGTGGAGGGCTTTCGGCTCAAGCCAAGGCGCAGTTCAGAGATCAGCCGGTGCTTAAGATAAAGATACCGGCATAATATGAGGAATCAAGATATGGAATTGATAGACTTACAAAACAATATGATTATGTTGCATTTTAAATACTTAGCGTGGGGAATTGCGGCAGTGGCTTTGCTTGCCGTGCTCGTTAGAAGAGCGCTCCCGAAGACTGTTACGCTGTCTGAAATCAGAGCATGGGCGGAAAAGAACAAACATCTCGGAGTGAACTGTTATGTTCATAAGTTGGAGGTGTTGCCTGAACAAATCCGTAAAGAGGTATATAGGCAGACCGGTCTTAAGAAAATACTGAATGGTTATACCGATGAGGGTTCTGTTTTGGTAACTATGCTTGATGGCAATGGAGAAACCATTATTTCTGTTCCTTTTATGGGGAATAAGCTTGATGAAGATTTGTCCTTGGCTATTGGTGAAAAAGGATTGAATATTAAACTTTAAAATCTATAATGTGATGATAGATTGGTTGATTGATTTAATCGGTGACCTTTTTGATAGTGGAGCCGATGTCGTTGCCGATATGGGTGCCGATGTGGCTGATGCCGCAACTACCATTGATTGGTCGAGTGTTATTGATGGGGTAATCAGTACCGGACTTATTGTTGCCGGGGTAATTACCGTTGCAAGCATTACTGAAGAGACTATTCGCGGACAGATGCGCAATCGTCCCGAACTGCGGAATAAGGGGGTGGAAAGTGCCGTAGTAAAGGACTTTATACAGCAAAACGGCTATACGGAAATAACACTTGCAGCCCTGAACAAGCAGAACCAGCAGGTGGGTACCTTCAAAATGAAATCCTCGCGTGTCGGGGATATCGAACTTGGAGATAAAATACTCTTAAGAGCATGAGTTGCTTTATTGACATACAGAGCGATACGAATATTGCCCGTGGCGTCAAGATAAAATTGATGTCCGAACTTTCCGTATATATGAATGAGTCAAATTTGACAGATGATTCCAATATTGCCGGAGTGAGGGCTGTTGTCAATCCGTCTGATGAGATGATTAAGGAGGCTCATCAAATCAATACGATTCTCTATTGGATAGCTTATAACAAGAACTTACAAATTAATGATAAGACGTTTTATAACTTTAAGCTAAGGTGTCTTCATTTAAGTGCATTGACTGTGAGTTCAATAGAGCGGATTCTTTTGATTTTGGTTCCGGCGGGTGTTTTTAAAGAAGAACCGGATAGAGATGTATCGAAACAGGAGACTGCGGAAAACGAATCCACCTTGTCTTTTGATGCGATAGCGCCCAAGTATTCGCTTGACAAAGTGATAATGAATGAGACTAATCGTTCTCAAATTCAGCGTGCCATCTCATTGGTCAATTCCCGGAAGAAGATTTTTGAGGAATGGGGATTTTCCGAAATAGATCCGTATACCAAAACGATTCTCTGCTTTTACGGACAACCGGGAACGGGGAAAACGATGTGCGCTCATGCATTGGCGAGGGCATTGGGGAAAAAGATAATCATTGCAAGTTATGCAGCCATAGAATCTAAATGGGTGGGAGAAGGTCCGAAGAATTTAAAGAAGATTTTTAAGGATGCAGAGGTTCAAGATGCCGTTTTATTCTTTGATGAGGCCGATTCATTTTTAAGCAAACGCATCAATAGTGCGGAAACCGGTTCGGACAAACATTATAACCGGATGACTAATGAAATGTTTCAGTTGTTGGAAGACTATAATGGGGTGATTGTTTTCGCCACCAATCTTGTTCAGGATTTCGATAAAGCATTTAAGTCGAGGATTCTTGCATTTGTAGAATTTCATAAACCCGATTATGAAACTCGGATAGAACTGATAAAAGTGCTTACTCCCGCAAAGGTGCCTTTGGCGTATCCTTTATCTGAGGAAGAGCATGGCAAACTGTCAGATATCAGCGATGGGTTTAGCGGGCGTGAAATAAGAAAGGCTGTTCTTACTTCCTTG
>CAKUYM010000077.1 GCA_934716785.1 uncultured Bacteroides sp.
GAATGGCAAGTTGAAACGCTTTCTTCTCTCGGTACAGTCGGCTTATAGAGAACTTTGCGAGCGTAGTGTAGTATTTACGGCATCAGGCATCAAGGAAGGAGCAGTTCCATTTCATCCTCTTTCCGTCCTCACGGCAAATCGTTAGAAGTTCCACCTTCACCACCTAACGGAACTGTCAAGACATTCATCATGCCGATAAACAGAGCCACGACATAGTCGGTGAGTGCCTCTTATGATTTGCAGCTCCCCAATAATCGAATTCGTCATCAAACTACTGCATGACATTATCAAGAATGTAGAATTAAATAATCCTTATACAAACAATAAAAGAAACTTCACCACATCCCTATTATCCTTTGCTGAGTTTGCCTATGCACATCTACTGGGATGTTCCTAAGTGGGACGCGCTACTGGGACAGTTTCTTGGTGGGACGACAGGGATAAGATCCATTCACCCTTCTTTAATCTGTCTATGCCTAATCTTTACCCTTTCCTTCAAAAAAGTCCGTTTCGCCGTTCAAATCCCTCGAAAGCTTGATATATGTATGAAAACAAATATAATATTATCTGGTAAGCCTACACTCTATTTTCCCTATTAATATCTTATTATATTTCAACTTCTTACCTGCAAAAATAGTCCGTGTCCTGCGGATTGCCCAAGGCAGCCCTACGGGCTGGTTGGCGAGCAAAAAATCATCCTCGCTACGCTCCGGTATTTTTTCCTGCCAAGCCTTGCACAATCCCGGACACGAACAACCCGGCAAGTAAGAAATCGAAATACTGGCTCCACGGAGCCGGTTATGTCTAATTTTAAATGATTAAAGTATGGCTGAAATGACCGAAATGCAGGTTCACGAAGAACGAGTAATGAACCTCGTAGAAAGTAGCAGTGGTAACCCGACAATCACTCCGCTCACAAAAACAAATGCGCACCGTGCAGAATCCATCCGGCGGATCGGAACGGACAAAGATGCGGTCGCCTTCCATTTCCGCAAGAAAAGTACAGGTATGTATATGTATATCCACACCTACACGAAAAACGGTGAAGAGAAGGAATTGCGTGCTTCTGACTTCAAAAACTGGGAAGTAACAGGATTCAAGTATCCCGGCTATCTGGAAGAACTGGAAGAAATCGCCGTCAATGCCTACCGCTGGAATTCCCATGATCCGGGAACAAGGGCTGAAACGGACATCATGGGATATGAAAAGCAGCTTCATGAAGACCTGAAGAAAATACCGGAGGCAAAAAAACAGGATTACATCAATACTTACAAAAGTAAAATATCCGTTTTATTCCACAGCCTCTCACGCTGCGCAAACCCGATGGTGACAGGACGGGGCGGATTCAATTTCCAAAGGAATGAAAAGGCACAAAATGCCTATCAGAACAGATACGACGAATTCCTGAAATGGCGTGAGAAATTTCTGAAAACCATGCAACTGCTCACGGAAAAAGACAGACCCGAAGAAGAAAAACGGGAGGAAACATGGCGCAGACTGAAACATGACATTGCAAGCAGTGCGAACACGATTCACGAGATTGATACGGGAAAAGCCAGAGGGTACAACCGGGCACTCTTCGTAAGCAGCATCTTTAACAAGGTCAGCACATTTGCCGGACATGGCGACGTGGAAATCGTACAGAAGGCAATCGACTTCATTTCCGAATATAATGCCGGCATAAAGAAGCCTGTCATCACACCACGCCACCGGTTCTTCCAGCTGCCTGAAACAGCCAGTCGCATGCGGGACAAGTTAAAGGAAACCAGAGAATAGGAAAACAGGGAAGTAACGTTTGAAGGTGGAACCCTCGTTTGGAACTATCAGGAAAGTCGTCTGCAAATCCTCTTCAACAAAATACCGGAAGAGAGCAAACGCAGGGAACTCAAATCATCCGGTTTCCACTGGTCGCCCAGGAACAGGGCATGGCAGCGGCAACTCAATACGAATGCGGTGTCTGCGGCAAAGAGAATCTTAAACCTCCAAAATATCTGACCATGAAAAAAGAACATCTGAAATTTGTCATTGACTCCCGCTGTTTCCGAGGAAGCTGCGTCACATCCATGTCGGACGGCATACACTGTGACTACTACGGCAGCACACTGGAGGAACTCAAGAAACAGGAAAACAATCCTTTTCTAATTGCGGTAACAAAAAACGCCATACACAAGAGGTCGCGCATTCATGACAAGTCATTGTGCCGCCCCTTCCGTGAAATTACAGAGGAGAACTATTATAACTGTATGAACGAACTGCCTCCCGTCCGTCTGAAACGCCATTCATTCTTTTTCGGCGAGCCCTACCACGGCAGCCTGTACATGTTCTGTTTCACCATCGGAAAACGTTTTTTCCGGGGACTGCGTCCGGTCATGACACCGCAGGCCGAACTGGAGCGGCAAATGAACGAGCATTACCGCAACATCACATTCAAGGGAAAAGTCACCAAAGGAAAAGCGGAGAGAATTACAAGCAAGGACAAGCAGGAGATCATCACCATTCCCTATTCATTCACCGACAAGGAAAACAGGGAACGTTTCATCTGTAATATGGTAACCGGAGGGAATGATGGTGGGGACACCTGCAAGGCCAGAAAAGACATGGCGAACATACTGCTCAGCCTGAGGAAACATCATTTTCTGTATTTCTCCGGATATGGCAGGCATGACGACATGGAAACATTTCTGGATGAAGTGGAGGAAAAAAGATACACCATAATAGCAAGCGGATGCCTCTTCCAGTTTCCTCCCTGCCGTGATTCCGTCTCATTCACCGGAACCGTCAAGGAAACCGGAGAAAACTTCTTCTACAGGATTTATGACCGGGAACTGTTCCTGCACATTATGCACAGGCTCAGAGCAGTCAAAAGAGAGAAAACACCGGCTGAAGCAAAAGCAGTCCTCCCTAAATGCAGACGCCATGAATAATACGGAGCCATGGAAAAAATATGTTCCCGAAACGGTCAGCCTGTATCATGTGGACTACCGGGAGAATCTGGACGAACGCGAAGACCTGCAGGAGCAGTGCATCCGGAACAATAACATGGGGAGGCTATATGAAACAGTCATGGAATGTTATGCTGAACAGGAAGCGGAAAGTCTGCTCAAAATACTTGGGGAAATCAAAGAGAAGATGGCAGAAGAGAAAAGGCAGGAAGAATTCGAGGAACACCGTGAAGAGATTACGGATCTCATCTTGAACAGGAGTGATACCGACCCGGCGGAAGAACTCATAAAAAATTCCGCCGCCGTCAACATGTACTACTCTCCTGGTACGAAAATAGAGGAACGCATCGGAAAAGCATCCAAAGCCATGTCCTGTTACAAGGTCAGGCGCGCCCTGAAACTGAAGAAAGGACAGTTTGACACACTAATTGAAGAACTGGTGGATAATGCCACATACGGTGGTGAACTACGTATTTATTTCAATGCCGGGTTCAATAAACTTGTCACAAACGACAACGGAAAAGATTTCAGAACCATCCGTTTCCACGGGGATGTCATCGTAGCCGTCGCCAACAGTTTCAACGGTTCCGGCTACCACATCAGCCTGCCCCTGGACATTACGTTTCCATTCGTCAGGGACAGACTGTTTGTAGACTCACAGGTACGTTATTCCTATGCAACCGAAGTATGCGGAATGTGCAGGGACTGGTGCGACTCCACCAGCTGGGAAACTGAATACAAAACCGTCAGGAATACAAGCAGGAACAGACAGAAAGAAAAAACATTATCAACCAATTAAAACGGAATATCATGAAAATCATGTGCAAACAGGAGTACTACAACCAGGTAGTACAGTATGCGGAATCAATCAAGGACACTTCACTGCAGAACTGCATGGAACGTCTTGAAGCATGGGAAAAGAATCCGGACCGCCCGTGTGAAATAGAGCTTTACCACGACTGGGCGCCCTATTCGTTCGGGTTCACCCAAAGGTACCCGGACGGCAGCAGAGGGATTGTCGGAGGGCTGCTCTATCACGGTTCACCGGATGAATCGTTTGCCGTACAGCTGACTCCCTTCAAAGGATGGCAGATACACACTTAAAGTTTCCGGAACATGGAAGAATGGATGCAGTATGCCAGGGACATGGCGAAAGCGGAAAAAGAGCTGGAGATCGAGCTGTGGGTGATCATCTCCTTTTACAGGACTACGGAGCAGGGCGGCAAAGTCCTGCTCTTCCGATATGACCTGCCACGAAAAGTGGCGGACAAATATGACTGGGTCGTCCGGTGGAGAAGGGCAAAACTGACCTGCCAATATCCCAAAGGGAATGTTACACACACCTACTGCCTGTATGACAGGCACAGCGGTGAAGACTATTCATTCGGCTCCTGCCTCTCCTCGCTGGCGGCAGCCAAGGCACAGGTCACCAGGATGGAACGGAGAATAAGGGAATACACCGCATGGCAAAAACAGAACAACCTCTTTTTTGACGAACAAACGGACGAAATGCTCCAAAAGGCTGTCGCCAAACTCAAAATAAAAAAAGAAAATGTACAGGAGGCAGAAAGAAGGCTGCAAAGGAAAGCCGAAAAGCACCAACGGGAAATGCGGAAATAGCAAAACGGATTACGCATTTCCATTTCTTGCCGCAAAGATAGCCGTTTGCCGGACTGAATGCGCAAGGCAGCCCTGCGGGCAGGTTGACAGGAAAAAAATCATCCTCGCTACGCTCCGGTATTTTTTTCCGTCAAGCCTTGCCGCAATCCCCGGCAAACGGACAACGCATCCAACAAGAAATAAAAATGCCCGTCTCACGACAGGCTCATGTATAACTAAAAAATGATCGGCTATGATTACGGATGAAAGAACCCGGAACAGACTGTATGCGGATACGGAAACGACACTTTTCACACTGGAAGACAAACCAGGGGCAATATTACGGATAATGGAAATCATACGGGACACCCCCGAATATGGACAACTTTCGCCCCTTCTTCCGGCATACGCGGAAGAAGACCGGCAAGCAGAATGGTGGAAGGGCAAGGAACCGGACTTCCTTCTGGCGGAACTGCTGCATGTACTTCAACTATATGCACCAGAAGGATTCATACTGGGACCGATAACCGGGAAAACGCATGCTTTCGGATATACAAACCCGGAATATGAAAAAAATCTGATCTACAGGATAGAGATCGAGCTTGACTGGGGATATGTGTATGGGAAAAAGAACGAATACAGAAAGAAAAGGAAACTTTATAAGGAAATTGCGGAAATATTCACCACGGACGGATATACGGCAGAGATGGAGAAAAGAGGAAAAGGATGCCGGATAACCAAAGGGAATACAAGGCTTCATTCACATTACGAATGGATAACCGGACAGTGTGAGGCCACACACCTGACCGGAACGCTTATCCGGTTACTCAGGGAAAGCAGGAGATTCCATCTGATTAGGTGCATCCTGCTTGATTTCATATTCAGTTTCACGCAGGAAGAGGAGCTGGAATTTTACCGGCAGCAAAACGAAATAAGCATATACTACCGGATATTCGACCTTTTCAGAAGGAAACCGTGGACTGTTACCGAAAATCTCATGACGGTGGCTTCAGAAATCAACATACCGACTCAAAAATATCCGGAAGGGCCCGACCGGGACTCCCCCGCTTACAAATATGTCCGGGAAGCCTATCAAAAACTCATAGACAAGGGATATCTGGAAGAATACACCCGAACCTGGATAAGGGAGGAGCTCCTTTGTGCAAGAGCAACCCCGGAAGGAATATCAAAAAACATATTCTATGGAACTCTGCTATAACCGTCTGCTACTCATCTCCCTGTGGCAGTACAACCACCACGAAGAGGAAGGACTGACCCTGCGTCTTTTCGAAGAAACCTTCGGCAAGACGCAGGGCAGCCATTATTACGACAAATGGATGAACTGTTTCAACCGGGACCTCCGGGACATGATCATCTATTTCAGAGGGGAGGGTGAAAACGGACAGAAGTTCTGTGACATGGTGGCCCGACAAATTGAAGTATACCGTAAAAATCGAAAACACTATGGAATTTACTGACCTTTATACAGTGGAAAGCCTGCAATGCTTCAACGGTTTCCATTACCGCGGATATCGGATAAACCAAAGTGATACGGACAAGGTAAACCGTCTCATTGCAATAATCCGGCAAGAACGGGAAAAGAATATCGGACCGGCAGCAGGTGACATCATCGAGTATACCTGCCGGAACGGTGACTGGTTTCAATCGGCACACATCGAAGAGATATGCGACGGACATTTCAAGATCTGCCTTTCCAGAAGCATCCCGTTCTGTTATGAAAGCGGGGACGGTGTCGGCTATAACGTCCATGAAGGGATATGGACTTATCCGAAGAGAGCCGCCTTGAAACCGGCAGGCATCAGGGAAAAGCAGTTCAGGACATGGGGACATGCCGGAAAATGCGCCAACGGGGAGGTATACTTCACGGCCTGTGTCCGTGCGTGGCAATATACGGAACCGGAACCCCTGTATGGCAGATATACTACCAGAAACTGGAGCAAATACCACATCAACAGGCAGCCCAACCCGGAACATGACGGCGAGTTCTTCTACATGACCGAAGGATTCACCCTATACTCACGCGAGGAACTGGACAGGCTGACCGGAATCCTTCACGGGAAACTCTTCGACGGGATATACAGCAACTCACTCGTTCTATGGGGATACCACATGAAATGGGAAATACTCACGGAACAGGAATGGAACGAAACAAAAGCCGAAATACACATATCCTTTCTCGGAGAGTCCCCCGTGAAAATAATAACCTGCGATGATACCCGTACAATAACCGTCTATAAAAAGAAATAACAATGGCAAAATACGAAACCCCTCCCCCGGTCCGTCCGCTTGAGAAGCTGATAACGGATTTCTCCTACACAAACGGACTCGATCCCGTCAATGTATTCAACGATTTCCTGACCTATATCATCCACGGGTTTTCTCCCGATGCTCCCCCACTGCAGAGCTAGAAGTACAAACGGCAGCAGAACATGAAATTTATGCAAATGCTCACCGGGTGGGTACGGCTCATGGCAAGCCGGATAAAGGATGATACAAGCTGGTATGACCCTTTCGGGGATTTATATATGGCACTGGTTTCCAAAAGTGCCCAGCAGTCACAGGGACAATTCTTCACTCCGGTACATATCTGCGACCTCATGGTGCTGTGCACCCAAACGGAAGAAAAAAAGACCGGACAGAGAATGGGTGACCCGACCTGCGGAAGCGGAAGGCTGCTGCTGGCCTATCATGCACGGAATCCGGGAAACTACCTCATAGGGGAGGATATCAACCGGACCTGCTGCCTGATGACCGTATGCAACATGCTCATACACGGATGCGTAGGGGAAGTCATCTGCCATGACAGCCTGAATCCCGGAAACTTCGTGGACGGTTGGAAGGTCAATCCCATGCTTGCATGGACAGGCATTCCCATGATAAAGAGAATGAGCATGGAGGAATACCGGGCAGGCAGGAATCTTCCGGCATCCCCTTATATCATACGAAAAACGATACCAGCGGGTGGCAGGAAGCATAAGACGGACTCCCCTCCGCCTTTACAGACCGTTTTCAAGATGTAATAACGACATAAAATATGATACCAACCCCGATCATCAGCATGAAAAATGATTATATACAATATTTTATAAGCATACTACCGGTATGCCAAATTTATTTATTAACCCATTAAATACAGCAATTATGGAAGTTACAGTAATGCCGGCCGCTGCACCGGTACAGAAGCAGCAGGGATTGAACCAGGTAGTCATAAACAAGGTTCAAAAAATGATCGAAGGAAAACAGCAGGGTGTCATGGCTACAATCACCCGCCTGCTCGAAGAGGGAAAAATCGCGCAGGACTTCATCGCACCCATAGGAGTGAACCTGCGTAATGAGGACCGCCATCCGGTTATCACATTCCAGGCAGAGGAACAGGTACAGATGAACATGCCGGAAGGAAATTTCAATCTGCACGGAAATGCTATCAGCCAGATTTCCGAGAAAATGGGCATTCCGGCAAAATATCTCAGGGAGCTTTCCGCAGGAGACGCCTGGCAGAAACAGCTGTGCGCAACCATTCTTAACGAACATTCGGGATGGACGGGGCGCACACGCGTGCTCATCCGTGCGGTAGGAACGGAAATCAGGGGTGTACTCTCAGACTCGTACCGGCGACTCAACTCCGTGGACATACTAACCGCATTCATCAGGGAAGCGGCAAACAACGGAGCCGTCGTGTCCGACGCCTATATGAATGACACCAAAGTATGGTGCGAAACGATTCTTCCTACACCGGTTGAAATACCCACCCGTAAAAACGGGACGGTAATCATATTCGCGGGAGCAAGATTCAGCACATCCGATTTCGGAAACGGTTCGGTGGACATGCGCTCGTTCCTGCTCAACGGAGCTTGCCTGAACGGCATGGTACGTGAATCGGTCATGCGGCAGATTCATCTGGGAGGACGCCTGCCGGATACGCTTGCGCTCTCGCAAAGAACCTATGAACTGGATACGAAAACTACCGTATCAGCTGTCAAAGATTTGACTAAAGGACTTTACAGCAAGGATACGATCATGCAAAAAGCCATCGAAATTCAGGGAGCGTCGGAAATAGACGTGGACTTTGACAAGGAACTTAAATCCCTGGTACAGCGTGGCGCGTTGCTGAAAAACGAAGGACGGGAAGTCGAAAAGCTCCTGATGAACAACAACCCCGACGACGGCATAACAGGAGGGGCAACACTCTGGAAACTGGCACAGGGCATCACCGCCTTTGCACGGGAACAGGAGCCGGAACGCAGCAGGGAGCTGCATGAGATATCCGGGCAACTGATGAACCGGGTGAAAAACAACTGAAATGGAATCATAGAATGAAAAATCAACAGAACTTGCCGGACCTTCCATTGTCCGGCAAGCAACTGTAAAACAGAATCATTCACAATGGACAAATTACCGGACTATAAAAAATAGTTGATATGAATATGATGAAACGTATGTTTTAACCAAAAGAGCAGATAGAATTGTCGTATTCACCAACTTATTCTAGTTCTCCTATACTCTCTCTGCATCTCCCCATAAACAGTCAACCGTTCTCCGGTTCCTCTACTTTATTAAATTCAAATTCATCCGTCTATAAATTTACACAGAAACTATTTTTTGTATCTTTGCTTCCCTTTTACAGACATTTATTGAAAGAGAAAACTTATATCAATACTCAAAATGGAAAATAATAATTCGAGCCTGTATGCACAAAAGGCCGTTGAAAGTTTCTATCTGGACCGTCCATACGGTATAAGAATTGATTACTCCAGGAAAGGTTTCGTTCTGTTCAACCGGAAACTGAACCTGCTTGGAATGGACAAATGGAACTCAATTGAGGAATTACCGCTGGAAGAATATGACAACCCGGAAGAAATACCGGTTGAAGGGGTGGATATTCAAAGATACAGCAGTAAAGTAGACATATTCTTCTACACGGACAAATCCAGTCCCTACCATAACGGAACACTGGATATGGAGTGTCTCAAAAAATACAACAAATATATCTACCGTCTGTCAGTACTGCTGGGCAGAACCCTATAATAAAAGAGCCGTGAGCAATATGGTATACTGTTCACGGCTCCGATAGCATGTAATCTAAGGTATATAGAAAAGTTCAAACTCCCTCTTCCGCCTTGTCAATCATGGAAGGCGGATTTCCGGCACGGGCGGAAAAGGCGGAAATCGAAAGAACAATAAAAAAGTTTTTTCCCATAATCCATTTTTCCGTTTGTGCTTTCAAACAACGCCGAAGGAAAGTCCGGCGTCTTCTTCCGCAATATTCCGATTCAAGTTATCCACATCCCGATGCATACGGCTGTAATCATCCCGACAGACCGCCAGTTCCTCAAACACGATTTGTTTAGGCAAAAGACGGTGACAATAATAGCTGCTGCCAAATGGGACACCTCCCCCTTTGTCATACTGGATGCGTTTGTCAAACATCAGCAATTGAAGCTCCCTGTCCTTGAACAGCCGGCACGGACCGACACTGTTCAGCCAAAAATTGGACATCAACAGGGCGAACGGCTTGTCCAGTTGCAGGCAGCGTTCAAAAACTTCAATTTTTCTACTGAAAGGCGGATTAGATACAATAATATCCCAACAATCCGGCTCGTAAGCAAAAAAATCCTGTCCGGTATTTATATGCGAGTATTTTACCTGAAATCCGGCTTCCTGCAGATGAAGCACGAACTCGCTGTGGCACGTGTCAAAAGAGCACCATATGATCTTCCCTTCAGGCAGATACTTGATGATGGGAGCCACTCCGTATCCCGGAGTGTATTTCTCGTCACTGCAGTTCAAGAACATCCTGCTCAATTTACTGGGCACGGGCTCCTCCTTCCGTTTTCTCCGCCCCGTCATTCCTGCTATTGAAACTGAAACTCAGCTGCCGGACATCCTGCCAATTATTTTCAAAGTACAAATCAATCGTTTGTGCCTCATTCGCACTCCTTGAAGTGTAATACAACCGGAATTTCTTCTCACTCAATAAATAGCGGTCATTGGGTTTCAGAACCGTACCGTCTTCCAGCTTCAACAATCCGTTCCCGTCAGGCTGGAAATAGCGGAGAGTATAAAGCGTTCCGGAAAAATTGCCCTCCTCGGTAATTTCCAGACGGATTTCCACCGTCTGACCGCCGGCTATCTTGTCCGCTACGGGCATCGCCTCTACCGTGAACGGATATTCCTGCTGAATATCCAGGTCATCACTACAAGAGCCAAAACAAAACAAGGAGGCTGCCATACAGCACAATATCATTATCTGATCAAGTATCTTTTTCATTTTTCGTATGGATTTAGTCATTATAAAATGTATTTGATGCCCAAGCCATATTGGGTATGGAAGTGCTTTGCGGCACTCCCCCAAAGAACACGTTCACGAAGACGCAGTAACAGGACGACCTTGTCTGAAAGATAAGTTTCCGCTTCCAGTGTCACTGCACCACCATAAATGAACGATTCGTGTTTTTTCAGGACGGCACCGTCAAAGAGCAGTCCCTTCCCACCGTTTACAGTTTCATACCCCATCAATCCCGAAGCACCAATATTCAGAAATACATTTTTCCCCGGGGCGGAAAAGAAATTGTAATAGTAGCCGCCTTCCGCAGTATACTGTTCCAAAGGGATACGTGTATTACGGTAGGGATAATACCGCCGCATGATTTCAATGCCCAATACCCATTTATTTCCTCCCCTGGCATAGGTAGAAACGGCAAGTCCGAAAGCGAATCCCGTATCATTACGGTCCTTCCCGCAATAAAAACCGTCAACCATATCCGCCATTAGCTGCACACCTTTCATACCCGGCAGGCAGCGTTGGGCCTGCGCCTGCCCCAGAAACAGGGCAAGCATAGCCGCAAGCAGCAACACAAATTTTCCGGTCATTCTCATCGTACCTTCAATTTGTTGACGGGTTCAGCACACACAAGGTCCTCATTATCCACCTCAAACATCTGGTGGCGGCCTCCCTGTTTCTCATACATCTCCACCACCAGTTTCTTGTCCTCCGGTATCGTAAATTTGGGTAACGCGAACACCGTACGTTCCGAGGCCTTTCCATCCACACGGGTCACATAGTTGCAGGCACGCAAGGGATAGAGCACCTGTTCCTGCATGGCGGTACGTTTCACGATTTTTTTGTCAACAATCTTAAAGGTCACGAAATCCACATCAAACGGGACATTCGTCTCATTCCTTAGCTGTGTATGAAAGTACAGCAGGTCATTATGGGTATAAAGCCCCCTAAGCAGGAACTGGACCCCGAAACGTTTACAGCCGATATGTCTGACCCGTCTTTTGTCCTGCTTGTGCACGGACTTCATAATCAGGCGTACCAGACGCGGGGACTCATTGCCCAGTTCCTGCAAATAGATTTCCATGGCATTGTTCGGACGATTCACCGTTTCACCGTCATGGATGAAATCGCACATCTCCACGTTCAGCAGGAGCGGTTCATCCGAATACCTGACATTGAACGTGTAAAAATTTCCATCTTCAGTGATCACGCTCATGTTCGTCTCATCCCGGAAATGCTTTTTAGCAGCTTTCACACGGATCACGTTCTCCGCCGCATCCGCCTTTCCGGCTATCAGATTGGTGGACCCCAGGTCCACATACTTGATCGGGGAAGGAAATATGACATGTACCGTTTTATCATAAGTGATTTCCAGCCCGTGCGGGGCTATCATCCGGCTAAAGCCGATCTTGCGGCTCAGTCCCTCAAAAAAATCCCCGCTACTCAACTGCGCACTGGCAGCCGTCACACCCGTCATCAGGGCAAAAAACATCATCAGAATCTTTTTCATATCCGATTGCATCTTGATTGGTTGGTTAATGATTGATTTTCTTTTACTGCTTTTGTGTCTCACTGTTCGGGAGAATGAAGCAACAGCCTGTGCCCTGCTTTCAGAGTGACCTTCACCGTCCGCATCTTTTTAGCGACATATCCCGACACGCCCTGTATCACTCCTTTTCCCAGGTCCGAAGCGATTTGCGCCCCGGCATCCGTAGAAATATTGATACTGCCGTTCATGGAGGTTCCCATATTCGCCGCTATCTCACGTGCCGCATCATACTCCATCGAGTTGGGGACCGGTATTCCCCGCTGGCCGTCCGCATCGTAAACCTCCAGTTCTACAGGAATTACCGTACCTTTATATTCAACCGCCTGAACAAGGATATCAAGCCGTTCACCTCCCATACGGGCTCCGCCGGTCAGAATCGTCCCCTTAGGAATAAACCGGTCATCGACCACCATTGGTTCCAGCAGGCGGATACGCAGCGCCTGACCGTCCGAAACAGTCTGTGTACCGTGTACGCAGGCAGGAATGGTATTCCTGTCAGAAGTCAGCACTTTCCCCACAGGAGTATTGAACCCTATATTCCTTTCCCCCGCAAATCCGTTCCCTGATTCCCCGTTACTCGCGGGTTGTGACAGGGAAGACACCACCTGATGCCGGACCTGTTTTACCGGTTTGACAGCCGTCCGCTGCCTTTTATCCATTGCCGGAGAAGTCGTCGCTGCCTGTTTCCCGTTGTAGCGGGCAGCCAGTTCATAGGATTTCTCCATCAGCGCCATTTTCTCTTCCATCGTAGTCTCCTGAGACGGCTTTTTCATCTGCCGTTCATGTTCCAGCTCTTCGATACGCCGAAGCAGTTCATTCCTTTCGGAGTTCTCCGCACGGGTATAAAAATTATCCAGCGTACGGTTCATGTTATGGTAGGCACCGGCAGAAGAACGGACAATATTATGGGAACCTGTAGAGGGGTTATCCGCCTCTTCCACCGGTAATTCCGCCATGCCTTCAGGCAGGTGCACCGTATCCTTACCGGAACTGCCGAACAGCGAGGCCATCTCCTGAAATGCATTTTTACGGTACTTATCCTTTTTCTCCAATTCTTCACGCTCATAAGCGTCCACCTTGTTGCCGTCCATCCTTTGCTGTCCGGGGGAGGGAATATCCGTATTGAATCCCTTCTCTTTCTCCTCCGCCGCCCTCTCCTTCTCAGACGGCGAATAAATCAGCCATAACGAACCTGCAAAGAGCAAGCACATGGCGGGATAGACAATATACCTGATACGCCTGCGTTTTTCCTCCGGACTCAAAGGTCTGTCAGCAGACAAGCCTAACAGTGTCCTGATTTTCTGAATGTCCATAATCATAATAGTCTTTAAAGTGAATGGTTGTATCTTTCTCCGGCTTTATATCCAAAGGACGGATATGCTCAATTTTCAGTCCCCCGCCCGGTTCTCCGAAACCGGAAAGGGAAGAGAGGATCATATACAGGCAGCCTGCCATAAACAGGGCAAATGCAACGGCGATGACAGCCAACCGCTGCCCTGTCGTCAGTCTGCGGCAGTATCGGTGTATCAGGATGTCCGCCTGTTTCCACGGGTATTTTCTTCTTCTCATCGGTCGGCACTCCTTAAATCCTTGTTTTCCATAATGGTAAAATGCTCGATAATGAACCCGTTCGGATTGTCATCCGACCTGACAGCATTCTGAAGCCGACACTCCGTCACCAGGCTGCGCTCCGTCACATTGCTCTCACGGATGATCATCTGCCGGGCATACGTCCTCGCCTTATAGGGATAACTGTTAAAGTCGCAGGCCACACTGTCCACCTGGACAACCTGGTTGATGTTACCCGAAATCAGACGGTTGTAATACCCTTTCTCGGCAAGGTCCACATAATAATGGTAGGCGCTCTTGTCAGCCAGCAGCAGAGCCCGGTGAATATTGTGCTCGATGGCGTCCTTCTGCGGTGAAAGGCTGAAGAAGAGTTCATGGAAGCGCCTCACGTGCTCCCTGGCTTCCGCCGGACGGTTCTGCGAAAGGTCCTGCGAGAGCGCAAGCATCAGCGACTTGCCGCCGTCCAGCACATAGATCTTTTCACGCTGCTTCTCGGCAAAGCTGTAGGAGCTCCACAACGAATAACCGGTAATGAGCGTACAGCAGCATACAAAGGCTGCCAGCATCAGGCGGATACGCCTGAAACTGCTTTCAATATTGGTCAATGACTTGAATTCCATCTGTGAATCGTTTTTGATTGTTTATTTTCCACGTATACGCCCTCCGATAT
>CAKUYM010000078.1 GCA_934716785.1 uncultured Bacteroides sp.
GGATAATACTCCAATCCATAACAATAAAATGCTTATTACTTGTTTCATAGCTTTTCCTTTTAAATATTAAAATATAAGGGGGGAGACAGCGGGAGTAATCATTACTCCCAGCCGTCGTTTTGTGTTAAGTTGCCATTTTTATAAATCTCCGATTGAGCGATAGGATAAAGGTTCATCTTTTCCTCCCAGACGCGGGTCTGTATCTTCACCGGAGTATAACTGTATTTTGATCCTTTTTTAGTGACTTTTACTCCATAGATATCTTTCACTACATCTCCGATCATCCAGCGGCGGATGTCCCAAAAACGATGATCCTCAAAAGCAAGTTCTATGCGGCGTTCGTTGCGCAGACGAGTGGTGAAGTCATCTCCATTGTCCGTAATATTAGGCATATTGGCCGCACTACGAACCATATTCAGGGCTGTGCGTGCTGACATCGGCAGCTCATCGGCATCGGAGGTGTAGTCCGGTCCGCCAAGTTCGTTCATGGCTTCTGCATAGTTCAGCAATGTCTCTGCATATCTGAACAGGATGAAGTGATGAGGCTTCTTGATCGGATTGGTTGGAGACAGCGAAACTGTTTCATTCATATATTTGCGTAGATAATATCCGGTCAGTGTGGCTCCCGTAATGGGTGATGCATTTCTGCCACCTTCGAATGTTTCTATTTTGGTACCCATGAAGGAAGCTTCATTGTAAAGGATAGCTTTGTAGAAACGCGGATCGCGTCCGGAGTATGGTTTGGATGCATGTTTGGTATTTTCCCAGCTGAACGGAGTGCCGTCCGCCATTTCGTAAGCATCGACCAGATTTTGTGTTGGAGTGTTGCCACTGTTTCCGTTCTCGAAACCGATTGGAAGGTTTCTTGATTCGAAAGCATTGTCGTCATTGTTACGGCGTTCAAAAATCAGTTGGGACGAGTTGAGAACTACGTTTCCTCCATTCACGTCATACAAAGGATCCACATCGATATTGGGTAAAGTGTACCATCCCGTTTTAATAATGTCATAAGAAGCTTTGGCCGCTTTCTTCCATTTGTCAGTGTCGTGAGAAGGATTGTGTAGTTTGCTGGCTGCGTACAATAAAGCGCGTGCCTTGACGGACATGGCCATTCCTCGTGTAGCCCGTCCGGTCTCATTATAGAAATCTTTGTAGCTGACAGGCAATTCCGGTGCTGCCTTGTCACATTCATCGACAATGAAATCAATCACTTTGTCAAACGGAGTTTTTTCTACGGAATTAATCTCATCTATTTGATAAGTGCGTGTCAACAGGGGGATATCACCATAACGTTTGGCTAGTTCCAAATAGAAGAAAGCACGGAGGGCGCGTACTTCATGTACGCGCATTTTAGCTTTTTCCACATCAATCTCGTAATCCACATTCCATTTGAAACGTTCCAGTACCTCGAGCGAATAGTTCTCCAGGAATGAATTGGCTTCACGGATAGCGGTGTAGTAGTTGCTCCATACATCATCTACCGTTTTGAGCGGGCTCCAAGTTCCATTATATACATTATATACGCTGCTTTGATTCCAAGTGTATACAGCGTTGTCTGTTGCGGCATCCCTAAGCGCGTCTCCTATTGCACCGAAGTCTTGTGGTAATTGAGAGTAAACAAAAGTAGACAGGCTTGTTACGTTGCCGAAATAGGAGTACATTTCTTCTTTTGTCATTCCGGTGGTTTCATCGAAATCCAGATAATCGCATCCGGTGAAGAGAGCTGCTATGCAGGCTGTTGTGATATATTTAGTTAGTTTCATAATGCTTTCGATATTAGAATTTAATACTGGCTCCGAAATAGACAGAGAACATATCCGGGTAGTTGACGCTGAAATCTTCGCAGTTCATGTATTTGACATGATCGAGCGAAAAAACATTGTTCGCACTGGCGAAGATGCGGCATTGTTCCAGCTTGATTTTCGATATCCAGTTTTTCGGCAGGTCGTAATATACATTCAGGTTACGCAGTTTCAGGTATTCACCATTTACCAGCCATTGTGTACTGTTTTGGAAGTTATTGGCATTGTTCAGCGTTGACAAACGGGGTACATTGGCTATATCTTTTGTTTCTTCCGTCCAGCGGATCTTATCGTGCAGATACCAATTGGATATGTTGGTATTATTGCGTAATGGCCAATACACACTACTTGTATTCAGCATTTTGCTGAAACGTGTCGCTCCTTGGAACAAAGCGTCTACTCCGAAACCTTTATACTCAAATCCAAGGCGGATACCACAATAGATCTCGGGAATACTACTTGAATATCCGATGGCATGCTTGTCATTATCGTCGATAATACCATCGTTGTTCATATCTTTATATTTCACATCCCCCGGGCGTACTTCCGAAAATTGTTGCTTCGGACTGTTTGCGATATCTGCCTCATCGCGGAAATAACCGATTGCTTCCAGACCAAATATTTGTCCGATGGCTAATCCTTTACCGGACAGGTAATTCCAAGGCTTATAACCTTCTCCGTTTTCTACGACTTTGGTTTTGATATATGTCAGATTGGCTCCTACATAATAATGAAAGTCTTTGCGGCTATAATCTTTCCATTCCATACTTACTTCCAGTCCTTTCTTTTCTTCTTTACCGGCATTTTGTTGGGGTACACTGATACCGATGGCAGAAGAAATCAGGTTGTTTGCTCCAATCAGTATATTGCTTCTTTTGTCGAGGAAGGCGTCTAATGTGACACTTAATTTGTTAAAGAGACGCATATCTATTCCTACATTGTATTTGTCGGAAACTTCGAGAGTCAGGTTGTTCATAGCCAGTTTATCTTCTTTGTTACCGCTGGCCACGTTATTGGCATCGCCAAAGTAGTACTGTCCGCCCCAGATATAGTATTGTTGAGTAAGTCCGTAGGGAATCTGGTCCCATCCGGCACGTCCGTAAGAAGCACGAATCTTCAAAAGATTTACAGCAGTCATTTTTTTCATGAATGATTCGTTGGATAACACCCAGGCTGCCGATACTGCCGGATAACTGCGGAACTTGTCGCCTTCAGGCAATACGCTAGTACCGTATTGGTTGAATACCACATCCAGCAGGTACGTATTGTTGTAATTATATCCTGCCATGCCTGTGATATACATACGTTTGTACGCATTATTGGCTCCCAATGCCCTTTCCGACTCCTGCCGATACAGGGCGGTGGCGCTTACTCCATGCTTTCCGAACATGCGGTCATACTTGACTTGGGCTTCCAGACTAGCGTTGATATATTGCTCGGTCATTCCCCAGCAACTGACAGTCAGTGCACTGTTGTCTCCATACACTTCAGACATGGCTTCTTTTTCCCCGGTGACAACATTGACTACCGGTGTGTTGACTGCATACTGAAAGTTTTTGCTTCCCTGTTCTTTAAATACTGCATTATTATCGTACGCAACAGCTACTTCAGCACTAAGTCCCGGAGTCAGCGATGACAAATCCTGCCGGATTCTCATGTCTGCCTGCAACATTCTGGGATTTTCTTTGAAATAACCGATGTCTGCAATACGGGCAAGCGGATTGTCTTTTAATACAGAGTTGCTGCCCCAAATTCCATTAGAGGTTTTCACCGGGAAAGCACCGGAAGGAGTATTGAACAGTCCTTGGAAGAGATTGCCCTCATAAGTTGCCGGACGTTTTCGTTCCCGCAATGAACCCAGCATGGTCAGTTGTGCAAGTGTGGAAGGAGTGATGTCAATATCAATATTCATTCGCAGGTCCAGTTCGTATTTTCTCATCTGTGCAGAATAACGGTCGGAGTATTTGGCATACTTGTCGTTCAATATTCCGTAGTCGTTCTTATAACTTAGCATCGTGTAGTAACGTAAGTTTTTTCCTCCTCCACGGAAGTTGATGTCGAGCTGGTTGTTGACGGTATGTTTTCTCAATCCTTCGCCAAGCCAGTCAGAGTTAGCATACAAATCCCGGTTGCTGCCGTTTTTGAAAGCGTCCAGTTCGTTGCGGGTATATTGCATTTCCAGTCCGTCATAGTACAAGGCTTCATTCAAGGCTGCTGCATATTCATAGCCATTGGCAAATTCCGGTTGGTTGATGGGGAAGTCCATCCCGTATTTATAGTTGACGTTCACCTGCATTTTGGTGTTATATTGTCCTCGCTTTGTAGTTACGAGAATCACCCCATTAGCTCCGCGAGCTCCCCAAAGAGCAGTAGCCGGTCCGTCTTTGAGTACGGTCACCGATTCTATTTCTACCGTGTTGAGACATTCGATAGGACGTGGAAAACCGTCTACCACAATCAAGGGATTATCGCTGCCGCGTAGCAAAGTCGTGGGGTTCTGGGTCCAGCCGGTACGTTGCATTACTTCCAGTCCGGGAACCAATCCATAGAGAGCGTTAAAAGAATTGGGAGTTGCGTTTTTTTCGAGTTCTTCTGCAGTGACAATAGATATAGCTTGCGTTTGCCGGTCTGCGGTACGGTTTGCCATTCCCATATTGACCATTCTGTCCTGCGGATCCAGTTTTATCTGAATAGATTTTCCGGTAGCCCTGATTCGTTTGCCAATGGCATCGGCATAGGAAACTACCATCCAGTCACCTTCTTCTCCATTCAATACAAATACTCCATTCCGGTCAGTGATGGCAGACACGCTCGGAGTATTGACCAGATGTACCTTAGCACCTGCAACAGGTAAGCCTAAGGCATCTGTCACTGTCCCTGTTATCTCCTGTGCCCAAGTAGACACAGCAGATAGTAAAGCCATACTGATTACTATATATTTACGTTTCATACGTTTTCGATTTAAATTTGTCTTTTTATTGTTTATTACCATCCGGGATTCTGTACCAGTCCGTATTTTTTGTTAATTTCTTCCACAGGAATAGGAATCAGGAAATAACGGTCGCTCCAGTTTTTAATCCATCCTCTTGCGTTGGCTACTTTTGTATCTTTGGTGTAGACGAAGGCTCCCTGACTGTCTTTAGTGATAAAAAGACGTTCGATAGGAGTCTTGAATAAATCATCGCGTTTCCAGCGGGTCAGGTCGAAATAACGTACCTCTTCATAGCCGAATTCGATGGCACGTTCGTGCAGGATAGCTTCACGCAGTTCTCTTCCGGGAGCAGCCTTGGCTGTTGTCAGATCCGGCATATTGACCCGGTTACGGACCATGTTGATATAATCGTATGCATCGTTTCCGAATTCATCTTTCGTGGTTGCTTTTCCCAGTTCATTCATTGCTTCGGCAATATTCAGATAGATTTCAGGAAGGCGGATCAATGGGCAGGAATAGAACTTTCCATTCACTTCATCGGCTCTGTCGCGTTGGAATTTGCGCATACCATATCCGTTGTAGGTTAGACGGAACAGTACGGGGGAAATGTCATCGCATCCTTCACTTTCTCCTTTGGCAATGCGGAGTTCACGTCCACGGAACTGATCACCGTTTACATAGAGAGTTTCGTACATACGAATATCACGTACCGGATTTCCTTGTGCATCGAAGAAAGGATGTGCTTTGTGTACTGGATTGTTCCAGTCAAACGGGGTTCCGTCTGCCATTTCAAACATATCGGCATAGTTGGCACTGGCTCCACCCATACCATAAAGCAATTCTCCGAAAGAATTGGTGCCTATGGTGTAGTTGGTCCAACGGTGCGAGGAGATAAGCACTTCGCCGTTATAACGGTCAAAGTAGGCAGAGACAAAATCTTCTCTCGGTTTTCCGGTGTTTACCAGTTGGTAGAAATAGTTGTTCTCCTGATTTGCCCGAAGCATTTCCAGTCCGGCATCCAATGCGTCCTGCCAGCGGGATTCCGCGTAGTTTCCATACCATACATACTGTTTGTCGGCAGCTTCTCCAGCCATAAACGGCTTTTCATTGTTGAATAGAGGACTGGCGGCGAATAGCAGGACGCGTGATTTCAAAGCTAACGCTCCGGCGGCTGTCATTCTGCCTTCGTCGGCTGCATTTACTTTCCACGGAAGTATCCTTGCTGCTTCATCCAATAATCCGATTATCTTTTGTACGGTTTCCTCCACAGTCATACGGGTGGTTGTCATGTCGTCTTCGGGAAGATAGGAGTGGTCAATCCAGGGCATTCCTCCGAAGTAACGTAACATCTGGGAATAATGGAAAGCTATAATCATCTTTGCTTCCGCTTTTCGAATACTCTTCTCACGTTCTGTCATATCCGGTACCCGGTCTACATTTTCCAGAAAGATATAGGCTTTTCGGATTCCTGTCATAGGAGACATGCCGAAAGAAGGACTTGAAGTTCCTTCATAAAGTATATAAGGCATATCGCCGGTTGCTGAACTGACATTTCCCGTATAGTAAGAGCGTATTCCATTGGGTTTGATCGCATCTCCCAAGTCAGTCATGCCTTCCAGTATACCCCAGCACAATCTTCCGCCGGAGGGCAGATAGTCGGGTAGCGAACGGTATACTTCGGCTAGTGCCTGTTCGGCATAAACTTTATGTGCGTATACCGTATCGATCGTAATGTCTGTGGTGAACGGCTTGTCAAGAAAAGCATTCCCGAATTTGAAGTCCTCGCATGCACCTGTCGACAATAGTAGTACGGCTGCAATACCTGTATGTAATAGGTTTCTTCTTTTCATGATTTTAGATGGCTTAGAAAGTTAAGTTTATTCCTATATTATAGATTTTAATAATCGGATAAGAGTCAGTCAGCCCCGGTGTACATTCCGGATCCATAATTTTGAAACTGTCGAAAGTCAACAAATTGTATCCGCTAAATTTGATACCTAATTGAGATATTCCCAGTTTCTTGAGTGCTTTCCGTTCTTTGAAGTTGTATCCGATTGTAAGTGTTTTCAATTTCAGGAAGTTCCCGTTTTTTACCCACAAAGAAGAGGTGTAACTATTGTAGTCCATGGACCTCGTGGCAAAACGTGGTACGGTTGCTGTTTCTGCTGTTGCCGGTGTCCAGCGGTTATCTACGTGGAATTGCATCAAGGCACTGTTGGCATTATTTCCAAATGGCTTGCGGAAAGAATAGTCAAGAACCAGTGAACGTTCGGTCGCGGCCGTCCAGTTCATGGAGAAGAAAAAGCCTTTATAGTCTGCTCCATAGTTCAAACCCCAGGTGTAGGCAGGACGTGTAGGATTACCAATGGCACGCTGGTCATCATCAGTAATTAGACCGTCGCCGTTCAAATCGGTATACTTCACATCACCCGGGGATACATCCATGGTTGGTTTCGGAAGTCCTTCTTTTAGTTTGCCATTCTCAAAATCGCTGTCATTGTAGAATCCGTCTGCTACGTAGCCGAAAATAGTTCCGACGGGTTGCCCGGTTCTCCACTGGTAGGGTTCGTTGGGTTCCACTTCATCCTGGAAGATAATCTTGTTCCTATTATAGGAAACATTGGCGTTGATATAGTAGTGAAGTTTGCCTTTAATGACATCTTCCCATTTCAGGTCTATTTCATATCCATGGTTTTTGACACGTCCCATATTTACTACCGGCAAGTTGTCGCTTGTCAGATTGGTAGTGGTAGGAATAGTCTGTCTTTTAATGAGAATGTTTTTCCGGTCTTCGAAGAAAATGTCGGCACTAACCTTCAGACGATTGTTGAGGAAGTTGACATCAATACCATAGTTTTGCTTCAAAGCTGTTTCCCAGCTGACGTTTGGATTACCGATGCGGCTTTCAATCGCTCCTTTTATCATGTTGCCATTATTATAACCGAAATTATAGCCATTCTTGTAAGCGTTCCAGTAATCTTTTTCACTGGGTAACTGGTCTACCAGCCAAGAGTTGGATAGATAGAGGAAACGATTGTCACTGATATTGTCATTACCTACCAGACCGATGGAAGCGCGCAGTTTCAAATAATCCACTACTTTCTGTTTCTTCATGAACGCTTCTTCAGAGATCACATAACCGATAGAACCGGAAGGGAAGAAACCAAAACGTTTCTCCGGTGCAAAGTTCTCGGAACCATTATATCCGAAATTGAATTCACCTACATAACGGGATTTGTAGTCATAAGTCATACGTCCCACCAATCCTACATAAGCGGTTGGTACTTCCGTGAAAGTTTTGGGGTAGTATTTTTTACTTTGGTTATATAATAAGAGTCCGCCGACATTGTGTCCGCCGAATTTACGGTTATAACGCAAACTTGTTTCAAAGTACCAGTCACGTCCTCTTGTGTTATTATCTTCACTGTAACTCAAGCGTTTGTTTTGACCGGATACACGATAGACAATCGTTTTGTTGTAGGATGGATCATTGATATCAAGTCCCGGACTTTCCAAAGCCGATTGGTAATACGGAGTATAGGTCTCTACCGAACCATAACGTTTCTGTTTAAACACATAATAAGTATTATAGACCCCTTTCACTTCTACGGATAATCCTTTCGTGATGAAATCAAGTTTCTGGGTTAATTGTAAGTCCATATTCATGGTATTACTGGTTGCTTGGTCATATCCTTGTCCATAGTAGCGTCCCAGTGCATTGTTGTCCATCAGGACGCCGTCATATTTTCCCGGGTCGGTCAGTACAAGTTTACCATCTATAATACCCGGACTGTTGAATGGCTGCGCCATATTGATAAGAGTGAATAATCCGTAAGGATAATCCTGGTCATTCGGTTCGTGAGTGATACCGACGATACCTCCTAAGCCAACTTTCAGCAACGTAGACTTGGTGATGTCAAGGTCGAGGTTACCCCGGTAGTTATATCGTGTATAGCTATAATTATTATTGTAATCCAGTTCTTTAAATTGTCGGAAAAGTCCGTCCTGCCATAAAAAGCCCATGGAAATGAAGTAACGAACGCGGTCGGTTCCTCCGCTTATGTTCAGGTTGTGCTGTGTCTGTATGGACGAGTTTTTCATGATATATTTTCTCCAGTCCATATTCGGATACATGATGGGGTCGTCACCCAGGCGGAAGCGTTCCAGCGCATAGTCGTCGAAGGTATGTTTGCTCTTTCCGTCATTATCATTCATTTCATTAAATAAGGTGGCGTAGGTATAGCTGTCTGCCATCTTTAGTATACGGGTAGGTTGCTGGACGCCGACAGAAGAAGTGATAGAGATCGTTGCTTTACCTTCCTGACCGCGGCGGGTAGTTACCAGGATAACACCATTGGCACCGCGTACTCCGAATACAGCTGTTGCCGATGCGTCCTTCAATACCGTGACACTTTCTATTTCGTTCGGGTCCATCTGGAAGAATGAACGTTCTACTCCGTCTACCAGTATAAGAGGAGAAGAAGCACCTTCTGTCAACGAGCCTACTCCACGGATATAAATAGAAGGATCTTCTTTTCCGGGTTGTCCACTGGTAGAGACAGAAGATAATCCGGTTACTTGTCCGGCTAGTGAACTTGCAATACTTGCATTGGGAGAACGGAGCAGTCCGTCGGTTTTAACAGAAGAGATAGCACCTGTCAGTGTCTCTTTTTTCTGCGTACCGTATGCCACTACCATGACTTCGTTCAGTGCATTGGCTACTTCTGCCAAGGTTACACTGATTTTAGTCTTGCCTTTAAGGGCAATTTTTTGTGTTTCATAGCCGACATACGAGACTTGTAAAACGGCTGTTTTGGCATTGGGAACGTTCAATCTGAAATTCCCGTCGACATCTGTGATCACTCCTTGTTGGCTGCCCACCAACAATACGGTAGCTCCAATAACTTCATCTCCTTTCTCATCCCTGACATTACCGGTGACGGTCACCTGGGCGAAAACAAAGGATGTAGTCAGCAGCATGATCAATAACGACATGATTCGTTTGCTTTCTGGTACATGCATTTTCATGATTATTAAATTTACGATTAAAATGATACGCAAATCTCGTCACTAATCGTCCGTCCGTCTCTACTTACCGTACAAACGAGTGGCATTTTCCGTACAAATCTGCAATTTCGCCCTAAAATATCTAATTTTATCGGAGAATTATGCAGAAAGAAAACTAATTTTGCATACAGAACCGGGGCGATATAGTGCTTTATAACTAATACTAATTTATACGAATACACCATTATGAGGAATAGGACGATCATAATCCGGCTATTTTTTCTTTTTTGCTTTGCCGTTTTTCCTTCGGCTTACGCACAGGATATGTCTTTCAATTATCTGACTACCGATAACGGACTTTCGCAATTTACCGTATATGCACTTTATAATGATGAATGGGGACAAATCTGGATTGGAACCCGGGATGGCCTGAATGTTTATAATGGTAATCGCATTAAAACTTATAAGGAGGAAAAAGGGAATCCGACCACTTTACTGGGACGTACTGTCAGAAGAATCTGCGGCAACGGAAAGGGGCTGATATATGTGCTTACTACAGAAGGAGTCAGTGAACTCGATATGAAGACCGAAACATTCACTCACATTTCCGACAAACAGAAAGAGTGGATGACCGCTATTACTTATTGTGATGGCAAATTGTTTATGGGTACGTATGGCAGGATCTATGAAAGGGAGGAAACAACCGGAATACAAACGCCCTATTGTAACTTTCCGGGACAGGTATTGCCTAATTGTTTGTTGAAGGATAAGTCCGGACGATTCTGGATTGGCTCCTACAACGATGGCCTCTATGTTATGGATCCGAAGGGTAAAGAGGAACAACATCTTTTTGCGGATACTTATATTTATAATCTTTATCAGGATTCCAATGAAGATATATGGGTTTGTATGTGGGATAATGGTTTATACCGTATTTCCAGGAATGGGAAGATAACTCATTATCAAAGGGAGGCGGGAAGTGTAAACTGTATTGCTGGCAATTCCGTCCGTAATGTTTGTGAAGATGATCAGGGGAATCTTTGGATAGGTACTGAACGGGGACTGGATAAACTGGATAAGAAAACCGGAGTCTTTACTCATTTTACTACTACGGATGCTCCCGGCAGCTTGAGTGATTCTTCCATATTCAGTATTCTCAAAGATCATCAGGGAACCTTTTGGATAGGTACTTATTTCGGAGGAGTCAACTATTTTAATCCCGATTATAAGATATATACTCATTATAAATTGTCTAAGAACGAACGGGAGGGACTTAGTTCTCCCATTGTAGGGACTATTATTGAAGGAGAAGAAGGGCAACTCTGGATTGCTACGGAAGGAGGAGGATTGAATTTGTATGATCGCCGGACAAAAGAATTTAAATGGTACAGGCATATGGAAGGAATGAACAGCCTTTCACAAAACAAAGTTAAATGTCTGTATTATGATCGTCAACGCAATTCAGTCTGGGTTGGTACCCATCAGGGAGGATTCAATAAATTGGACTTGCGGACTGGGCGTATTTGGTCTTATAGTGTGAATAAGGAAGACCATGCGTCGGATGTAGTTTTGAGTATTGTAGGCTATCAGGATAAATTGGTTATTGCCTCTTATGACGGGGTGTATCTTTTTGACCCCGAGACAGCCTCTTTCACTTTATTGGTCGATGTGCTGGCGCATTATCTTAAGATTGATTCAAAAGGAATGCTTTGGATAGCTGTGGAGGGCAAAGGAGTGTATCGTTACCATATGGACACTAAAGAATCTACACTCTATTCTTTTGATCTGAATAAGAAAAACAGTATTAGCGATAATATGATAACCTGTATTGCAGAGGACAGGAGCCGGCGAATCTGGCTAAGCACGATGGGCGGTGGACTGAATCTGTTTCGTCCTGAAACAAATGATTTTGAACGCTTCACATCCGGACAGGATGGCTTGGGCAGTGATTGCGTGTACTCTGTTTGTGAGTCTCAAAACGGACGCCTTTTACTAACCACCAATCAGGGATTTTGTATTTTTGATCCGGTTAACCGGACGTTCAGTAATTATAATCATGCCAATGGCTTTCCTTTCACTACTTTAAATGAAGGCTCTTTGTGCCAGACTAAGGATGGAGAAATTTTTTTGGGAGGAATGAACGGTATGGTCTCTTTTTATGAGAAACAGTTGAATATCGTCTACAAGCATTATCGGATTGTTCCCGACAGACTGTTGGTGAATGGGAAAGAGGTCCATGCGGGCGATGATTCGGGGATTCTTCCGGTCTCTCTTTATGATGCATCCTCTATTGTATTGAAAAGCAACCACTCGATATTCAGTTTCGAATTTGCGACATCCAATTATCTTCCGGCAAATAAGGATGAGATTGTTTATCGGCTGGAGGGCTTCTCGAAGGATTGGACCAGTACACGTGGGCAGAATACAATCACCTACACCAATCTGCCTGCCGGCGACTATACGTTGTTGATAAAGTCGGTTGGCAAGAATAAAGCGTTTCAGGCGGATTATCGGCTGGGCATTCGTGTATTGCCGCCTTTCTATAAAACGACGTGGGCGTACCTTATTTATATAGCAATTGTCGGCGGACTTTTATATTATGTAATCAGGACTTATCAGACACGTTTCCATCTTCGCGAATCACTGAAATATGAACAGCAGCATATCCGTGATGTGGAGGAGATGAACCAATCCAAACTTCGTTTCTTTACGAATATTTCTCATGAATTCCGTACACCGCTTACGATCATTATAGGGCAGATGGAGACATTGTTGCAAATGCAGGCCTTTGCTCCTTCCATTTATAATAAATTACTGAATGTCTATAAGAACGGTATTCAGCTTCGGGAGTTGATTTCAGAGTTGCTCGATTTTCGCAAACAAGAGCAAGGACACATGAAGATAAAAGTCCGCAGGCACAATTTGATTGATTTCTTATATGAGAATTATTTGCTCTATGCGGAATATGCGGCTACCCGTCAGATTGATTTTAGCTTCGTGAAGGAGGAAGAGGATTTGGAGGTATGGTATGACGCGCGTCAGATACAGAAAATTATTAGTAATCTACTTTCTAATGCTTTTAAATATACGCCTCAATCCGGTACCATTGCGATTCATGTCTACAGAAATGTCGATGAAGCAGTAGTTGAAGTGCGCAACACCGGGAAAGGGATTGAACCGGAAGAACTGGAGAAGATTTTCACCCGTTTTTATCAGGTGGAGAATAACTCTATTGTGTCCGAAGGCACCGGCATCGGACTGGCTTTGAGCAAAGGTCTGGCAGAGCTTCATCACGGCACTCTGACTGCGAACAGTACTCCCGGCGGAGAAACAGTGTTCACTCTTACGTTGAAATTGGGAAGAGAGCATTTCACGGATGAACAGTTGGACGAGAAGCCAAAAGAGGAAGTAGTGGCGGCAAAAACGGATGCATTTCTCATCACCGGTCAGGAGGAGTTGGAAGAGGAGCCGATGAAAGAACGTATCAAAGGAGCTAAGATGCTGATTGTGGAAGATAATGATTCGTTGCGTGAGATGTTGGCAGGGTTATTCTCGCCCTATTACGAAGTGCTGACTGCCGCCGATGGAGAAGAGGGCTTGCAGAAAGGCAGGGAAGAACAGCCGGATATTATCCTTAGCGATGTAATGATGCCCCGAATGACGGGCACCGAACTGTGCAAGGAGATAAAATCGGATTTTGCCACCTGTCATATCCCCGTAGTGCTTCTTACGGCCCGCACTGCGATTGAGCATACATTAGAAGGCTTGCGTACAGGTGCGGACGATTATATAACGAAGCCTTTCCATACCAGTCTGCTTATCTCCCGCTGCAATAATCTGGTGAACAGTCGGCGTGTCTTGCAGGAGAAATTCAGCAAGCAGCCACAAGCGCCTGCACGGATACTGGCCACTAATCCTATGGATGAAGATTTGTTGGAACGCACCATGGAGATTATCGAACGGAATATGGATAACTCGGAGTTCAGTTTGAGTGAGCTGATTCGTGAGCTGTGCATGTCCCGCACCTACTTCTTCCAGAAAATAAAAGGTATCACCGGGCAGACGCCCAATGAGTTTCTCTCTACCGTTCGCTTGAAACGGGCCGCTTTCTTATTGAGAAGTGACCTGACGCTAAGCATTTCAGAAATCTCCGATAAGACAGGCTTCAGCTCACCGCGTTATTTTGGTCGTTGTTTCAAGGAGGCTTATGGAGTAAGTCCTTTAGGATATAGGAATAAGGGAAAAGAAGATGAAGAGCAAGTCGAAAAAGACGAAGAGTGATTGTGGATGCAGATAGCGACGCAGGCTGTTGACATTCCGGATTTATGAACGATATGTTTGTACTTAATATTTACTATTAATCCCGGCTAAAACCATTTATTCGTTTTCTTGTTTTTATTCTCTATTGAAAATAGTTTACCATTTATGCACAAACTCTTTTTGAGTTTATAATAAAAACCTTCATCGTTTATTATAAACGGGTCTGGAGTTTATTATAAACTCTCATCTGTCGTTTTAGTAGTTTCTACTCAATTTTATGCAACAAAAAAGGCTGAAAACCCCATCAGAGTTTGCAGCCTTAAGCTTTCAGGAGATGTTTTATGTTTTTATTTTCATAAGAATCTGCTATGCATGTTGTTATGATATTATACCTCGTTGGAATAGGATACAAGTGCTTATATGGATTTCTTCTTTCATGTTTAGGTTTTAATTTATAGTTTCTATTATACGTTGATGGATACAAATATACAATAAAAAAAAGCGTTTGTCAAGCCTTTCGGATAGTTTGGCGTTCATTAAAGAAGAAAAGACAAGGAATACGTTATTTTGTACGCAGAGTTACCCTGTAT
>CAKUYM010000079.1 GCA_934716785.1 uncultured Bacteroides sp.
GTCGTATGTCCATAATGACCAAGTTGCGGAAGATATCGTTTCGGAAGCAATCATCCATTTATGGGAGTTAAGCAAAGAACGGGAAATATCGAATGTGGAGGCCATACTGATCACTTATATCCGCAGCAAATCACTTAATTATCTGAAACATATACAAGCTCAAGAGAATGTGTGCCAGACGCTGCTTGATAAAGGACAACGTGAATTGGAGATTCGTATTTCAACACTGGAAGCCTGCGACCCTAATGAAATATTATCGAAAGAGTTGCGTGCGAAGGTGAAAACTCTGTTGGCCGATATGCCTGAGAAAACCCGCATCGCTTTCGTGCGCGACCGTCTGGACGGTAAATCCCATAAAGAGATAGCCGAAGAGCTGGGGATAAGCGTGAAGGGGGTGGAATATCATATCGGCAAGGCTGTGAAAATGCTGCGTGATAATCTTAAAGAGTATGCTCCGGTCTTATTTTTCTTCATCTAAAATCAACGCCCAGCCCGTTATTTCCACTTTTTTTTAAAGAAATAATAAAAAAAAGCATTTCTTACTAGGGAAAATCCTTGGTGAGTGGTATTATTAGTGAAAGGGGATAAAAATCCCGTTGTTACTATATCATGAATCATACATTGTATTATGAATTATACATTATATTATGAATAAAGAGTTACTATTGAAATATATTTCCGGCAAGGCATCTCAACAGGAAAAAGAAGAGGTAGCCACTTGGATTGATGCGGATGCCGCCAACCTCAAAGAGTTCTTGGCGCTTCGTAAAAGCTACGATGCATTTATCTGGCAGGATACGGCTACGACCGACATCAAAAAGAAGTCACCGAAGACTTTCTTCTTATCTCCTGCCGTGCAAAGATTGCTGCAGGTTGCAGCCGTGTTTGCGATAGCTTTCGGGTTGAGCTATATGCTGCTGCAAACTCTTCAGAAAGAAGATATCGAGATGCAGACAGTTTGCGTGCCCGCCGGACAACGTACTCAAGTAACACTTGCCGATGGCACCATGGTATGGGTGAACGGGAAAAGTACATTGACCTTCCCGAACCGTTTTTCTTCTCGGACACGCAATGTGGAACTCGACGGAGAGGCCTATTTTGATGTCCGGAAAGATCCTGAAAGACAATTCATCGTTTCCACCGCCCATCAGTCAGCCATAAAGGTGCTGGGGACAAAGTTCAACGTAAAAGCATACAAGGAGGCGGATGAGGTTATTACGACTCTGGTTGAAGGAAAGGTCAACTTCGAATTCAACAATGCAGACCGGCAGCCTCAATATATCGCATTGACTCCCGGACAGCGGTTGGTCTACAATTCCTTGAATGGGAAAACAGAGCTTTACGCTACTTCCGGCGAACGCGAACTGTCGTGGAAAGACGGCAAGATAATCTTCCGGCAGACGTCTTTGCGGGAAGTCCTGGAGGTCTTGTCCGACAGATATAACGCCGAATTTGTAATCCGTGACAATGTGCCCCACGACGACTCCTTCACCGGAACCTTTACGAACCGGAACTTGGAACAGATACTCAATTTCATCAGCGTCTCCTCGAAAGTGCGCTGGCGATATCTGAACAATAACGGAAATGCTGGTAAGGAAAAGATAAAGATAGAGATATTTATTTAAAAGATAGAAATATTTATTTAGTACTGGAAAAATATAAAACCTTAAACATTAAAAACTTATTGCATGAAAAACAAAGATCCCTAATAACAAAAAATACGGGACGATATTGGCCGTATCATCCCGTATAAGTCTCAGTAATTGTGAATTACTTGTTTGCAGACAAGTACAACTTCAATTTTCTAATTAAACTCGTTACAAATCTATGCAAAATTATTGTATCGTCCAATTTCTTGGAGGATTAAAGTCTATTAGACGAACCTTAAAAGAAATATCGTTGGCTATGAAATTACTATTAATGCTGCTCGTTTGTTCTGTCGGGCTTACCTATGCGTCCGACGGATATGCACAAAGAAACTCTATTTCGCTGAATGTGAAGAACAGCACTATCGAAGAAGTGCTGCACACGATTGAACGTGAATCAGGATTCGGCTTTTTTATCAACAGTAAGAATCTGAATCTTAATCGCCGGGTTACGGTTTCCGTATCGGATGAAAACATCTTCCAAGTATTGAAGCAAGTTTTTGAAGGTACCGATATCGAATATAAGATATTGGACAATCAAATCGTGCTGACTGCCAAGGAAGCGAAGGTTGCTCAACAAAAAACGCAAACCGTTAAGGGTAAAGTAATCGATAAAAGCGGAGAACCGCTGATCGGTGTTTCCATTGTGGAGAAAGGAACCACTAACGGTACGGTGACAGACCTCGATGGAAACTATACGCTGACTGTCCAGACTGCCAATCCGGTATTGCAGTTCTCGTATGTAGGTTATCAAAAGAAAGAACTGTCGGTTTCCGGATCGGTATTGAATGTCACTTTGGAGGATGATTCCCAAGTGCTGAATGAAGTGGTGGTTACCGCTCTCGGTATCAAGAAAGAGGCAAAAGCGCTTTCTTATAATGTGCAAGAGGTGAAAGCTGCCGATATCGTAGGCGTGAAGGATGCCAACTTCGTAAACAGCCTCTCCGGTAAGATTGCCGGTGTGGTTATCAACTCCAGCTCATCCGGTATCGGTGGTGGAGCAAAGGTTGTGATGCGTGGTGCGAAGTCACTGACAGGAAACAATAATGCGCTGTACGTGATTGACGGTATCCCGATGCCGGCGTTGGAGACCACACAGCCGAATGACTTCATGACAGGTATGGGACAATCCGGTGACGGTGCTTCCATGATTAACCCCGAAGATATAGAAACAATGTCTGTATTAAGTGGTGCGGCTGCTTCCGCACTCTATGGTAGTGATGCTGCAAACGGTGTTATCATGATTACCACTAAGAAAGGAACAAAGGACAAACTTCGTGTCAGCTATGCCAATAACACCTCTTTCTTCAACCCGTTTGTGACTCCGGAATTCCAGAATACATACGGTGCCACTACCGGTGACATCAGAAGTTGGGGAACGAAATTGGGACAGCCCAGCAGCTACGATCCCTTGGACTTCTATCAGACAGGTTGGAACGAGACCAACTCGCTGACTCTGAGCAACGGTAACGAAAAGAATCAGACATTCCTTTCTTTGGCTGCCACCAATGCGGAAGGCATCGTTCCGAACAATACGCTCGACCGTTACAACTTTACGATCCGCAATACGACGAGTATGCTCAACGACCGTCTGCGTCTTGACCTGAGCGCCAGCTACATGAATGTTCGCGAGCAGAACATGGTATCGCAAGGACAGTATTTCAATCCTATCGTTCCTATCTATCTGATGTCTCCGAGCTACAGTCTGGATATGCTCCAGCAGTTTGAGATGTATAACGAAAGCCGTAACTTCAAGACACAATATTGGCCGTGGGGCAATCAGGGAATTGCTTTGCAGAACCCTTATTGGATTATCAACCGTGACAACTTCATCAACCACAAGAACCGTTTCCTTATAAGCGGCGGGCTGAATTATGAAATTGCCAAAGGCATTACATTGGGTGCACGTGCCAAGATGGATTATACTTCTGCACTGTTCGAAAAGAAATATTCGGCATCTACCGACAAAATTTTCTGTCAGGACTTCGGTGGTTACTACAAAGGAGATGCTTCTACCCGTCAGCTTTATGGTGACGTGATGCTGAATATCGATAAATATTTTGGCGACTTCTCATTGACAGCTACGGTAGGTACCAGCATCCAGGATGTCAACTACAAGTATTTTGATGTAGGCGGTAGCTTGAACTCTGTAGCCAACAGCTTTACAACGCTCAACTTGATGCAGTCTACCGTGAAGTTCCAGCAGGATGGTTATCATGACCAGACACAATCTATCTTCGCCACTGCGCAATTGGGTTGGAAAAGCAAACTCTATTTGGATGTGACGGGACGTGTCGACTGGTCTTCTGCTTTGGCATGGACGGATGCTAAGTCTGTCGCTTATCCGTCAGTCGGTCTTTCCGCAATTCTGACGGAACTGTTGCCTATCAAGAACGATGTGCTTACTTTCTTGAAGGTGCGCGGTTCATATAGTGAGGTGGGTAACGCTCCTACACGCTATGTCGCTTATCAGACCTATCCGTATGAGTCAGGCTCTCCTACAACGGCCACTACATATCCCAACACAGATATCAAGCCTGAACGTACCAAGGCATGGGAAGTCGGTTTGCAGTCTCATCTGTGGAATGATAAATTGGAATTGAATGTATCTCTGTATAAGACATCTACTTACAATCAGTTGTTCAATCCTTCGCTTCCATCTTCTTCCGGTTACTCTTCCATCTATATCAACGGCGGACAGGTAGACAACAAGGGTATTGAAGCCAGCCTGACACTGAACCAACCCCTCGGACCGGTGGAATTGAGTTCTACATTCACATACACTCTTAACCGCAACAAGATTAAGAAATTGTTGAAACCGACCACATTGGCAGGTGGAGAAGTGGTAAGTCAGTACATGATGGACCTTGGCGGACTTGAGATTGTTAAGTCACGTCTTTTCGAAGGTGGCTCTATCGGCGACTTGTATGTGACTGCTCTTCGCACCGACAGCCACGGATATATTGATGTGGATTATGTAAACAACACGGTCGCTATCGACTCCAAGGCAGGAGACCGTAAGGATGGCTGGATTTATGCCGGCAACTCTCAAGCCAAATACATGATGGGATGGCGTAACTCCTTCTCTTGGAAAGGACTGACTTTGGGCTGCTTGATTAATGCCCGTGTCGGTGGTGTGGTTGTTTCTCAGACGCAAGCAATGATGGATGCCTACGGTGTATCCAAGGCTACGGCTACGGCACGTGATTTGGGATATGTGTTGATTGACGGTCATAAAGTGCCCGGTGTGCAGAAATATTACAGCACAGTGGGAAGTGGTGTAGGTTCGATGTATGTTTACAGTGCTACAAACGTACGTCTTGCAGAATTGTCTCTCGGTTATGACGTTCCTGTCCAGAAGGTAATTCCTTGGATTCAGAGTATGAATGTCGCCTTCACCGGACGCAACTTGTTCATGTTCTACTGCAAGGCTCCTTTCGATCCGGAACTGACGGCAAGTACAGGTACACACTTCAGCGGTATGGACTATTTTATGTTGCCGAGCTTGCGCAATTTGGGCTTCTCTGTTAAACTTAATTTCTAAAGAATCGACAAGATGAAACGGATATCAAAATATATAAAAGTTGTCAATGGTGCGTTGTTTGCCGGCGGCTTGCTGCTTACTGCCTGCACCAGTAATTTTGAAAGTTGGAATGTCAACCCGAACGAGGTGACCCCGGAGCAGATGGAACGTGATAACCTGAAAACCGGAGCTTACTTCACACAGATGGAAAGAGGCATTTTCGTGGTTGGTAAGGATAAAGGTGGTTTGTTTGAAGAAACTCAGATGCTGACCGCTGATATATTCGCCAGTTATTTTGCTCCTGTCAAAACGTGGGATTATGCCGGAACAGAAGATAACGACTGTTATAAACTCTATCGCCAGTGGTACAATTCACCGTTCAACAATGCTTATACCGAGGTGATGCAACCGTGGCAAAGCATCGTGGAGAATACCGATGAGAACTCTCCGGCACGTGCTTTGGCTACCATTGTCAAGGTGTTCGGCATGAGCCGCATCACGGATAAGTATGGTCCCATTCCTTATTCTAAGTTCGGCACAGGCATTCATGTCACTTATGACAGTCAGAAGGATATATACTATCGTTTCTTTGAAGAACTGACAGAGGCTGTTAATGTGCTTGTCAGCTATAGCAGCCGTACTTCAGACTCTTATATGGAGCTTTACGACTATATCTACAGCGGACGCATAGAGAAGTGGATAAAGTTTGCCAATACACTCCGTCTCCGTTTGGCAATGCGTATCTCTTATGTAGACGAGGCTAAAGCCCGGACGGAAGTGGAAGCGGCTATCAGTCACAGTGGAGGACTGATGACCTCTGTTGATGATAATGCGATATTGAAACAGTCGGCATCGTTCACTTTCATCAATGAGTGGTGGGAAGCATTTGAGAGTTTTAATGACTTCCGTATGAGTGCCACTATGGACTGCTATCTGAAAGGTCTGAATGACCCGCGTCTGGCATGTTACTTCAAGACCGCCGCAAAAGATGGAGAATATCATGGCGTTCGTAACGGACAGACCAGTCGTAATCAGGGTACATTGTCGGAAGCTGCTTCCAGCATGAACATAGGACAAAATGACAACATCGTGTGGATAGACGCTGCAGAAACTTATTTTCTGTTGGCTGAGGCTAAACTGCGCTTGAATCTTGGAGATAAAACCGTGCAGGAATATTATGAAGAAGGGGTGAAAATGTCTTTCTCTTCCAAAGGTGCTATGCGGGCGGAGGCTTATCTCGCTGATGATACGAGTGTGCCGGCTACCTCTTTTGTGGATGCCGCAACAGGACGTAACACAGATGTCGGCAGTATGGTGTCAAAATTGACTGTGAAATGGGACGACAATGCTACTGAAAGCACTAAGCTGGAGCGCATCATGGTGCAGAAGTGGATTGCACTTTATCCTGACGGACAGGAGGCATGGAGTGAAATGCGCCGCACTGGTTATCCGGGAATTGTAAGTATCAACACCAATGCTTCCGGTGGAGAAGTTCCTACCGGTGAACTTATCAGCCGTTTGAAATTTCCTACAACGGAATATTCTGATAATAGCGAGAACACACAGGCTGCCGTTTCCTTGCTGAATGGTTCTGACGTTGCCGGCACACGTCTGTGGTGGGATGTGAGAAGATAATCAATCAGATTTGTAGAACAATCTAACTAAGTAATCAGAAGATATGAAAACAATGAAATACTTATTGGCCGCACTGGCAGCAGGCAGCATGATGACCGCATGCAATACGGACATCGAACCGCTGACTATTCAGCGACCATTGACATACGACGATCAGTACTATCAAAACCTGCGCGACTATAAAGAGAGCGATCACGAAATCGCTTTCGGATGGTTTGCTCAATATGGGGCGCAAAATTCTGCCGCCGTTCGTTTCATGGGATTGCCCGACAGTCTCGACATCTGCTCTATGTGGGGCGGTATCCCGGCAAAGGAGAATACGGAGATATGGGAAGAAATCCGCTTCGTGCAAAAGGTGAAAGGAACAAAGATGCTTTGTGTGGCTATCACCCGTATTGATGCGGAGACTGATGACCATGATTTTAAGAAGGCTTACAATGAAGCCAGAGCAATGCCGAGCGGTGATGAGAAAACTGCTGCATTGAATCGTTCTTTCGAGATGTATGCCGAGTACTTCCTCGACCAAGTGTTCTTGAATGACCTTGATGGATTTGATGCCGACTACGAACCGGAAGGTGACTTCTTGAGCGGCTCTAACTTTGAACATTTCTACAAGCACATGGCGAAATATATGGGACCGAATCCCGATATCACCAAGGAAGAACGCCTGCAACTTATTGAAGAACGTTATGGTAAGGAGATTGCTTCACAACCGGGTATTTGTGATAAAATGCTGAATATCGACCAAACCGGTACCAGTATGACCAGCCTTGTTCCGTATAGTAACTACTGTTTCTATCAAGCCTATGGTGGTAGTACTGGGGCAGGCGGATGGCCCGACGAGAAGGTGGTCTATTGCTGCAACATGGGTGATAACTATCAAGGAAGTATGCAATCCATGTACAACCAAGCGCGTTACAAACCGGCAAATGGCAAGCGTAAGGGTGGCTTTGGCGCATTCTTTATCCACCGTGATTATAATGTGAACGAATACAATCCCGAACCTTATTATCGGTTCCGCCAGTGCATTCAGATACAAAATCCGGCTATCCATTAATTAACCTTTTAATGAAAGATGACAATGAAAAATAGAAAGAATCTGTTTTATATAGGTATGTTTACCCTCTGTGCACTTGGCTTTGCGGCCTGTAGCGATGAGGAAACTTACGATGTGTATGGAGATCCGTATAATCATGTATATTTGTATGATGGCGGGAATAATTTTAAATTTGTACATACTCCTGTGTCCAGTATCAGCACATTGGATATGGAACTTCCGCTTTACTGCAATCATAAGTCACCCAAGTCTTTCTCTGCCTTAGTGGAGGTTGACAATTCATTGGTGAAGGCCTACAATGAAGCTAATAATACGGAATATGCAGAGGTGCCCGTCAGTGCCTTGAATATAGAAAACGGTGAGGTGTATTTTGAACAAGGCAGTTTCGTTTCCTCTAATGCTTTGCATATCACAGCAAATGAGAATATTGCAGATTTGCGTAACCCTAATGGGTATGTAATACCTCTTAGATTAGTGTCGGCTACGAATGATGTGAAGGTGGTAGAAGACAGGGCTACGACTTATATTTTTGTGAATGTGAGTGAGGATACTGATAATATAGCCGATGAGGCAGTTGATCCGAAAGGTACTTTGGTACAAGACCGTACCGGATGGACGGCGATTGTGCCTGAGGGATCTACTTATAGCACATCTTGGAATAAGTCTGAAGAGCCTGATTATATCTTTTCCAATCCGAAAGAACCCTCAGGTATCGGTTATTGGTATGGAAGGATGAGAAATCAGGAATTTCCTGTTATCATTAATTTGGGCAAAGCTTATACATTTGACGGAATGAAAGCATATTATAGCTATTATGACTATGACAATACGACATGGACAAATCGAAGCTTGGTGGAAATCAGTAATAATGGGACGGACTGGGAATCTGTAGGTACGCTGTCAAATACGAACATTACTCAAACTTTTTATGCTCCGGTGACAGCTCAATACATAAAGATTACGGTACCCCAATCCTATTCGGCATACTTCCGTTGTAGTGATTTTAATATTTATGCTAAATAATAAAATTGAAGGAAACATGAAAAAATATACGCTCTTATCTCTTGCAGCCCTGTTGTTCGTAGCAACAGGCTGCCAGAAAGAACCCGATTATAGTGATGCCGTTTACATGACCGGCACACTGACCTCTCCGACTGTAAAATTTCTTGTAGAAGGACAGTCTACTTTAGGTCTTACTGTCACTTCGACGGACAAGATGGAGTCTGATTTGAAGGTAGGTGTACAGGTTGCTCCCTCGTTGCTTGAATCTTTCAATGCCACTACCGGACGCAATTGTCAAATGCCGCCCGAAGGAAGCTATAGCATTGAAGCCGGTGATGTGGTGATTGCTGCCGGACAGAACCGGTCTACGCAAATTAAGGTGACTGCCGATTCTGAGAAATTGCAGGAAGGGGTGTCTTATTGCTTGCCTGTGTCCATTACTTCCGTATCAGATGGCAATTTTAAAGTGATGGAATCATCTCGCACTGCCTACGTGATGCTTACTAAAGTTATCAATATCAAGGCGGCTTATCTGAGTGGCAGCCAAAGTTTCGACATTCCTTCTTTCGGTGGTGAAAACAGTCCGGTGAAAGCTCTGCAGCAGATGACGCTGGAAATGAAAGTTTATCCGAGAAGCTTCCCCGGAACTCGTGGCATCAGTTCACTTTGCGGCTGTGAGGAGAACTTCCTCTTCCGTTTCGGTGACGGAGCCGGAAAGCCGGGCAACAGATTGCAGTTGGCAAAAGCATCCATCGGTACGGCATCTCATCCTGACAAGAAGGACCACTATGAAGCGTGGGCTGACAAGGACTTTGAAACCAACCGCTGGTATCACTTTGCTGCCGTGTATGACGGTCAGTACCTGCGCGTTTATTTGGATGGTGAGCAAATCCAGTTTGTGGAAACCAAAAACGGAGGTACCATCAACTTAAGTATGGCATACGATGGTCATACGTGGGACGATACTTTCTCCATCGGCCGTTCGGTAGGACACTCTCGTTTCTTCAACGGTTATGTCAGCGAATGCCGCGTATGGAATAAAGCTCGTACAGCAGCAGAGATTGAAGACGGAGTTTGCTATGTAGATCCTACAAGCGAAGGACTGCTTGCTTACTGGCGTTTCAATGGAGAAACGCAGGATGATGGTACAGTACTCGATATGACCGGACATGGGTATAATGCTCAGCCGTATGGTAATATTACCTATGTCGACAATCAGAAATGTCCATTCTAAATAGGGTAAATTAGAGGTTGTTTTTTACTCAATCGAAGCCTGCTGTCAGAGTTGCTTTGCCCGCATAAGGCATTGTTAGTGGCAGCAGGCTTTTTGAATTAGCATACCTTTGTGGAGTTGAACGTAATACAGATAGAGTTGAAATATGACTGAACCTTTTTAGTAATTAGAGCAAGAATATTTATGATATTACATAACAGATATAAACTGCTATTATTTCTGATAATAGTGGCATGTGGGGATTATGTATTAGCCCAGCATTCGCTACCCTCTTATAAAAATCCCCGCCTTTCCATTGAGCAACGGGTGGCAGACCTACTCTCCCGCATGACCGTAGAAGAAAAAGTCGGTCAGCTACTATGCCCCTTAGGGTGGGAGATGTATGAGATTAAAGGAAATGCTGTTTCCCTTTCCGATAAGTTCAAACAATTGATAAAAGAGCGTCATGCCGGCATGCTTTGGGCTACTTTCCGTGCCGACCCATGGACGAAGAAGACACTTGACAATGGTCTGAATCCTGCATTGGCGGCAAAGGCGGGAAATGCTTTGCAGAAATATGTAATGGAGAACACCCGCTTAGGGATTCCCATGTTCTTGGCGGAAGAAGCGCCACACGGGCACATGGCAATCGGTGCGACTGTTTTCCCGACGGGTATCGGGATGGCTGCCACTTGGTCGCCTCAGTTAATCAACGAAGTGGGGAAAGCGATAGGAAAGGAAGTGCGGCTTCAAGGCGGGCATATCAGCTACGGGCCCGTGCTCGATCTTACCCGTGATCCGCGTTGGTCGCGTGTGGAAGAGACATTTGGAGAAGACCCTGTGCTGACGGGGGCGATAGGAAGAGCGATGGTCGAAGGACTGGGCGGGGGAGATCTTTCTCAGCCCTACAGTACATTGGCTACATTGAAGCATTTTCTTGCTTACGGAATCTCGGAGGGCGGACAGAACGGGAATCCCTCTTTTGTGGGAATACGCGAACTGCATGAGAATTTCCTTCCTCCGTTCCGCCAGGCGATTGATGCCGGTGCCCTGTCTGTGATGACTTCCTATAATTCGATGGATGGCATTCCCTGCACGGCAAACCACTATCTGCTGACCGAACTTTTGAAGAATGAATGGAAGTTCCGGGGATTTGTAGTCTCGGATTTGTATAGCATCGAGGGGATTCATCAAAGTCATTTTGTGGCCCCGACTATGGAGGAGGCGGCTGTCATGGCTTTGTCGGCAGGAGTGGATGTAGACCTGGGAGGCGATGCGTATATGAATATAGTAAACGCCGTGAATGCCGGTCGTGTCAGCCGTGAGGTACTTGACGCATCTGTGGCCCGCGTGCTCCGGTTGAAGTTTGAGATGGGATTGTTTGAGAATCCTTATGTCGATCCGGGAAAAGCGAAGAAGGGAGTGCGTAATGACGCACACATTGCTTTGGCGCGCAAGGTGGCGCAAGCCTCTGTCACTCTGTTGAAAAATGACGGCTCACTGCTTCCGCTGAACAAAAATATTTCCAAGGTGGCATTGATAGGTCCCAATGCAGATAATCGGTACAATATGTTGGGGGATTACACCGCCCCGCAGGAAGAGAAGAATGTAAAGACCGTATTGGACGGAATCAGGACCAAGCTATCTCCGGCACAGGTGGAATACGTGAAAGGGTGCTCCATTCGTGACACTCTGGCTTCTGATATCGAACAGGCTGTGGCCGCTGCCCGGCGTTCGGAAGTCGTTATAGCTGTAGTTGGCGGATCCAGTGCCCGTGATTTCAAAACAAGTTATAAGGAGACGGGTGCTGCCATTACAGATGAAAAGACGGTCAGTGATATGGAATGTGGCGAAGGGTTCGACCGTGCAACGCTTTCTCTCTTAGGGAGACAGCAAGAACTGCTCGAAGCCTTGAAGGCTACGGGGAAACCGCTGGTTGTTGTGTATATTGAGGGCCGGCCTTTGGACAAGAACTGGGCTTCCGAAAACGCAGATGCTCTACTGACCGCTTATTATCCGGGGCAAGAGGGGGGAAGTGCAATTGCCGATGTCCTGTTCGGAGACTATAATCCGGCAGGAAGATTGCCGTTGACAGTTCCTCGTTCAGTAGGCCAGCTTCCTGTTTATTACAATAAGAAAGCACCTCAGAATCATGACTATGTGGAACTGTCCGCTTCGCCGCTTTATGCTTTCGGATATGGTCTGAGCTATACCACTTTCGAATATTCGGATTTGCATGTATCGGCTTTGTCTCCTCATTCTTTTGAAGTATCGTTCAAGGTTCGGAATACGGGGAAGTACGATGGTGAAGAGGTGGCGCAGCTTTATCTGAGAGATGAATACGCTTCGGTGGTGCAACCGTTAAAACAGTTGAAGCACTTCGAACGCTTTTATCTGAAGCGTGGGGAGGTGAAGGAAGTGAAATTCGTTTTATCGGAAAATGATTTCGCACTGGTGGATAAGAATCTGCACTCGGTAGTAGAGCCGGGAATCTTTCAGCTAATGGTTGGATCTGCATCCAATGACATCAGATTGCATACTAAAGTGGAGATAAAATGAAAGGTATATGCAAATTGCTCATTATTAAATAGGTACGATATAGAACTTTTTCTCACCGTGGTGGGAATAAATACTCACCGTGATGAGAAAAAATTCTCATCGCGATGAGTATTTTTTTCTCATAGTAGTGAGCATTGTTTGAGAATAATCTTAAATTATGTAAAGTTTGATAGTTGAACGAATAAGGGCGTAATCCCATAGGCCATATTGTTTGTATTTTTGCAGTGTTTTTTTTATCATAAGACAATGATCAGAAAGGTAAAACAGGAAGATTGCAAGGCTATCACTGCAATATACAATGGATATATTGCAGACAGTACGGTAACTTTTGAGACAGAGCCGGTTTCGGAAGATGAGATGGGGCAGCGTATATCTACTATCGCATTGCGGTATCCTTATTTAGTTTGTGAGATAGACAATGTTGTTGTAGGATATTGTTATGCTCATGCTTGGAAAGAAAGGGCGGCTTATAGCAAGACATTTGAAATCAGTGTCTACCTCTCACCCGAATGTCTGGGAAAGGGGATCGGGAAACAGTTGGTGTTGAGGCTGATTGACGAATGCAGGGAGATGGGGTGCCATGCCTTAATAGCTTGTATCACAGAAGAAAATGAAGGGAGCAAAGCATTCCATTTAAAACTTGGTTTCAAACAGGTATCCTTGTTTAAGGAAGTCGGAATTAAGTTCGGGCGCAGATTGGATATTTCGGATTATGAATTGTTGTTAGATTAGAATCGTGATAAAAAGAAAAAATCTGTCTGTCTCTATTAAATATCCTCTTTCTGCTTGATTATTACGTGATTATTGCTACATTTGTCCACAATCGGACGAAGGTCTGTTGTGGCATTAAAGATAATGAAAGTAAAATAATCATGGGAATAGAAGGAATAGATGATAAGTATGTAAATCCATATACAGATTTCGGCTTTAAATTGCTCTTTGGAACAGCAATGAATAAGGAGTTATTAATTAGCTTTTTGAATGCTTTGCTGTTCAGAGATAAGGATGAATCAATCAGAGATGTGACTTATCTTAATACAGAGCAGCTTGGAATGCAGGAGTATGACCGTCGTGCCGTCTTTGATGTGTATTGCGAGAATGAGAAGGGTGAGAAGTTTCTGGTTGAGATGCAGCGTGGCGAGCAGCAGTTCTTTAAGGATCGTAGTGTCTTTTACTCCACTTTTCCGATACGTGAACAGGCTATACGGGGGAAATGGGATTATGAGTTGAAGGCTGTCTATGTGGTAGGTATTTTGAATTTCTCCTTTGACAAGTCGGATGAGAAATACTTCCATCATGAAGTGAAGTTGGTCGATCTTTATACCCACAAGGTATTTTATGATAAACTTACCTTTGTCTATCTTGAGATGCCCAAGTTCAACAAGACCGAGAATGAGTTGGAGGGTATGTTTGACAAGTGGTTGTTTGTCCTGCGTAACCTATCCTCTTTATTCGAACGTCCCAAGGCATTACAGAACAGGGTTTTTGACCGTCTCTTTGAAACTGCCGAAATAGCCAAATTTACCAAGACGGAATTGAGTGAGTATTGGGATAGTTTGAAAAACTTTCGTGACTGGTACAGTGCCTTATCCACAGCGGAAAAGAAAGGATTTGAGACCGGTATCGAAAAGGGTTTTGAAAGAGGTATTGAACAAGGCATTGAAAGAGGTATTGAACAAGGCATTGAAAGAGGTATTGAACAAGGCATTGAAAGAGGTATTGAGCAAGGTATTGAACAAGGTATTGAGCAAGGTCTCCAGAAAGGTCGAGAAGAAGGTAAAAAAGAAGGAAGAGAAGAGGGGGTGAGAGAGGCTAATCTAAATAATGCCCGTAACTTAAAGAAAATGGGAATAACCGCTGATGTTATATCGGCTCAGTTTGAAAACTTGGGGGAATTAGTTAAAATGGTTATCTTTGCCGCATGAAACAGAAACGCCCCAAAACCA
>CAKUYM010000080.1 GCA_934716785.1 uncultured Bacteroides sp.
TTACCGGACAGTTCCAAGGTATGGTTGAAAAAAGGAGCCAGCATACGCTATAAGAGCAGATTCGTCAAGAATCGCAATGTACTACTAACGGGAGAAGCCTCTTTCGACGTCACAAAGTCTGCTTACCCTTTCCGCGTCTACTTTCAAGATGCCCAGATAGAAGTAAAAGGAACAGAGTTCAATATCAAGTCCGGCAACAAGCTTGCCGAAATCACCCTTTATACAGGAAGTATCCTATTCAGTACTGAAGCACTTCAGAAAAGTATCGAGATGAAACCTTCAGACCAGATTATTTATAATGCCATTACTCACGAAGTAACAACCAGCGAAATAGATTTAAAGGATTACAATTGGCGTACGGAAGAATACCGCTTTGTCGATAAACCGATGAGTGAACTTGTCGACTTGATAAACGAGTCGTATAAGGTAAATATAAAAATGCGTGACGCACAATGTGCCAAGAATCTTTTTTCGGGAACGATACGCAAAAGTGAATCCTTGGAAGATGTGTTGGACAAAATATGCATCTCTTTCAACTTAAAAATCAAAACAGAAAAAGACAGTATCATTTTATACTAAATCAGAATTGTCTGAATAACATTTTTATTAACTCTTAAATATTTAATGCAATGAAAAAGACATTTTTCAATGCACTAATGCTATCATTATCACTATTGGCATTAGGCAGTTCGTGTAGTGACGAAGAAGAAAAAGAAGTGCTTCCCGTTTTGGAAGTCGAAACTCTGACAATGAACTTTGATGCAAAAGCGTCATCGCAGGAGATTCAAATCACGACCAACATTCCTGACTTGAAGGTACAAGTACAGGAAGAGGCAAGAGACTGGTGCTCTGCGGTTATCGACGGTGATAAACTGGTAGTATCCGTACTAAACAACAACAATGAAGGGATACGCAGTACTACAGTCATTGTTTACCGGAAAGCTAAAAGTCGAAAAATCACAGTCAGCCAACTTGGCAACGGACTGGCGATTTTAGTCAATCCCAAATTCTTTAAGCTGGAAAGCGGAGATGAAACGGAAATAGAGTTCAAAGTCACGACCAATGTGGAAGGGCTGAGTGTTACAACCCCCAATTGGGTTGAGGCACCGATAACAGACCCCAACGGCGAAACCCGTGCAGCAGCCATGGTAGACCATGAATACAAGTACACTGTATTAGGGAACATTACTACAGATAAACGTAATGGAACCATCGTAGTCAGCGCTGTTGATCCTGAATTAAACTTGAACGTTGAGATTCCTATCGAACAGGCAGGCCTACCGAAATATGACCCAAGCGAGAGTGGAGATTTGGCAGAAGATATACAGATTACTCCTGACAGAGGGTGGGCAAGTTCGACCAATGGAAGAAAGATAGAAGAAAGTTTTGACGGCAATACAAATGGCACCCGCTGGCATTGCGGTAATGATCAGCCATGTCCACACACGATCATTTATTACTTCAATAATCCTGTTGCCTTAGACTATATCAAGTATTATTCCCGTCAAGATGGTAACCAAAACGGCTATTTCGGTGAAACGGAAATCTGGTATTCCAACGATCCTAATGCAGACGAACACAGTCAATATACGCACATCGTCGATAAAGACTTCGAGGGTGAAAAACATGCAGGAACACGTGTCGATTTTCCACAAACAGTAACGGCATATGCCATTAAGTTTATCATTAAGACAGGAAAAGGTTCCGGTGGCGGATATGAAGATAACCTGGTAGCTTGCGAAGAGATGGAATTCTTCCAAAAAGACACGAACGTGTTTGATTGGCGAATCTTATTCACCGATGAAACCTGTTCTGAGCTGAAGCCCGAAGCACTATCTGAGGAATATATCAACGCCAATTGTCCGTTCGACTTCTACAAAAACTTAGCGATCCACTTATTAAAAGGGACGTACGATTCTGAATTCCGTGTACAAACTTATAAAGCCTACCCGCATCCCGACACCCAGGCAGCGACCAATAAGACCAATCCTTACAGCCTGCTTGACAATCCTACGGGGATTGCAGTGGACGACAAAGAATCGATAATTGTATTTGTAGGAGATATGCACGGTCAGGAGATAAGTCTGAAAATACAGAATCTGGATAAAGAGACTGAAGGAAAGGACGGATTCGGTGGAGATCTATACCCGCTAATCAATGGATATAACAAACTAAAAATCAGCAATAAGGGATTAATCTATGTAATGTATCACACTAAAACATTAGAGGAAGCCGAAACAGCCCAACCTATCAAGATACATTTTGCATCGGGAAAAGTCAACGGCTATTTCGATTCAAATAAGCATACTGAAGATGATTGGTATAGGCTGACAAATGCTGCCGTCAACAAACATTTTGATGTATTGGGAAGATATGCACATCTGACGTTCGAGAGCCAATATTTCAAAAATACGACCAAGGAGCTCATCGATCTCTATGACGAAATCGTTTATGAAGAGATGAAATTCATGGGACTTGAAAAATACAATCGCATGTTCAGAAACAGAATGTATCTGAATGTCATGTACAAAGACTACATGTATGCCACCAGTTACCACACAGCCTATAATAATACTACTATGGGAGCTATAGCCTCTGCAAGCTCTCTGAAGCAGAATTCTTGGGGACCCGCACACGAAATAGGGCATTGCAACCAAACACGCCCCGGATTGAAATGGCTCAGCACAACTGAAGTCACCAATAATATCTGCGCTATGCATGTAGCGACATTATTCAACGAGAAGTATGATTCCGAGATCCGTCTCCGCGATGAAGTTCTTTCAGGATTTAGCAACCGTTATGAAAAAGCGATGACCAATACTTTCACTACCTCGCAGGCATTGGTTGCCGAATCCGATCCATTCAGCCGCCTTATCCCCTTCTGGCAACTGGAACTTTATATAAACAAAGTATTAGGTCAGGAAGATTTTTATAAAGACCTTTACGAATTGGTACGCACGGAAGATGATATCGCATCCATTGGCGGCAATCAGGTTGAATTCGTGAGACGTACATCCCAAATAGCCCAACTGGACTTGGCGGAGTTCTTCTCCAAATGGGGATTCCTGAATCCGGTGAATGTGCTGGTAGAAGATTATGCGAAAGGTCAGATGATTATCACAAAGGAAGATGCCGATGCTGTCCGCGCCAAGACAAGCGTATATTCCAAGCCTGCACACAACTTTAAGTACATATGCGAACAGAATGTCGATATTTACAAAAAAGACGCTGCTATCCAAAAAGGAACAGCAACACGTACTGACAATAAAATCACCATGAAAGGTTGGCAAAACGTAGTAGCTTACGAAGTCTACTTAAAAGACAAATTAGTTTTCGTATCGCCCATGCAATCATTCACTGTCAACAAAGATTTGGCCGCATTGGACGAGACTACCAAGGTGTATGCCATACCTGCCAAAGGAAATAGCAAAGTAGAAGTCACATTCTAACCATAAGATTTAACGAAGCGGCATAAACACAAAATAGCCGGCCTATTATCGTTTTCCACGGACAGCGATAATAGGCTTTTTACTTACGCCGCATTATTGAGCCAAGAAGATAAGGAACAAAACAATATTCTTTTTCAAATACCTCAGAGCACGGACAATATGTACTTCGACAGTACGATCACTGATGCCCAGCCGCTCTCCTATCTCACGATAAGTCATCTTCTCATTCCTGCTCAACAAGAAACATTCACGTTGCCTATCAGGCAAACTCAGAATCAAATCATCTATGAACTTGCTTAATTCCAAAGCATACATTTTTTCTTCATCCTCGCAGCAATCATCGATATTCTCTTCCGTATATGCTTCCAATATAGAAGACTTATAAAAATCCTCATAGAAGCTTTTCTTCCACTGATTGAATATTATATTACGGGTTATGATGAAAAGATAGCCTTTCAGACTCTCATTTTCTTTCAGAAAAGCACGAGTTTCCCATAACTTTATAAAAACAATCTGGACGATTTCTTTGGCATCTTCAATGGAAGACACATAAAGCCTGGCAAAATTATATACTTTACTCCAATACATATCATACAGATAAGAGTATGCCTCATGATTATCTTCCCTGCTCAACAAAGTTACAGCTTGCTCTTCAGTCATTGTTTGTATTTAATAATATTCGGCTAAAATACAAAAAAATCGCAAGAAAATAAGAATAAGAACAAAAAAAGATGGAGGTCGTGTACGGGACAAGGGCAAATCAATTGTATTTATAATAGAGGCCTTTAAAAATAGTATAAATGAATAGAACCATAATCAAGAAAAACACATGAAAAAAGAGTAGCCCCATAAGAAACCGATAGAAGAGACCAAGTCTTTATGCTGTCATACTATTAATCCAATCTTGTATTAATCAATTTTTTAAACATGAAAAAAATACAATCCAGAAAGTGGTATATGCGAATTACCATTTTATTCTTATTCATCATTCCATTATCCGCCAGTGCGGCACAGGAGCGAGTATCCGTGAAAGGAAAAGCTATCACCGTAAAAGAAGCAATCAACATTATTGAAAAAAATAGTGCATATTCCTTCTTCTTTAAGTCTACGGATTTAAATAATAGCAGTAAAAGAGACATAGACTGTAGCGGTACTCTTGCCGAAGTGTTGACTGAAATATTGAAAGGAAGCAATATCAAATACGTCATCAAAGGCAAAGACGTTATCTTATCGGCTAATGAAGTTCAAAGTACTGCCCAGCAACAAAACAAAAGGGTAGAGATTGTCGGTGTGGTGGTGGACTATCAGACAGGAGATCCTGTCATTGGCGCCACTGTTCAGCTCAAAGGGATCAGTACCGGTGTAATCACTGATATTGACGGGAAATTCAAAATCAATGCTTCTCCCGAAGATATCCTGATGATCTCTTATATAGGATACCAACCTCAGGAAATAAAACTGGGCAAACGGAAACTACTCAATATAGAGCTGAAAGAAGACAGCAAGGCTTTGGATGAAGTTGTTGTTACCGCCTTCGGTGTAGGACAGAAAAAAGCCAGTATGGTAGGTTCCGTACAACAGATCAAACCTACCGAACTGAAAGTTCCGTCTTCCAGTTTGAGCAGCAGTTTTGCAGGACGTCTGGCGGGTGTCATCTCCGTACAGTCCAGCAGCGAACCGGGAGCCGACGGTGCCAACTTTTGGATTCGCGGTAAGTCAAGTCTCAATGGCAACAGTGCCCTGATTGTATTGGACGGTGTAGAGATTACATCCAGTGAGTTGAATGCATTGGATCCCGAAGTAATCGAAGGCTTCTCCATTTTGAAGGATGCCACCGCCACTGCGCTCTATGGTACCCGTGGTGCCAATGGTGTTATGATCGTGACTACCAAGCGGGGAGAAGATCTCTTAAAGCCCATCATCAACATCCGGGTAGAAGGCTCTGCCCGCCAATTAAGCAACGTGCCGGAATTTGTAGGTGGCGTAGAATATATGAAACTCTACAATGAAGCCAAGCGGACACGTGGTGACGACCAAGGTCTGTATTCGGACGAGAAAATCATGGCGACAGCCAATGGCGACGACCCGTTAAGATACCCGAACGTCAACTGGTATGGAGAAATGTTTAACAAATTGGCTTTCTCCGAACGTGCCAACCTGAATATCCGTGGTGGCAAGAAATCCGTTCGTTACTTTATGAGCGCGGCAGTCAAAAGAGACGGAGGAAACTTAAAGTCATTGAGTAGTGATTATTTCTCCTACAACAACAGCATATCCGTGATTCGTTATGACTTCGTCAACAATCTGGATATTGACGTCACTTCGACAACCAAAGTATCGATGGGATTGAATGCCAGTATCCGCAATTGGAATGGCCCGACACAGAGCGCTAACGATATTTTCAATCTGGCGCGCACAGCCTCTCCGGTAGACTTTCCTGTCATATTCCCGGCACAAGAGAATGATACCCATCTCCGTTGGGGTGGCATGAGTGGCGGTACCAACAACGGTGGTTACAAAAATCCGATAGCCGAATACGTAAAAGGATATAAGTCCAATGACCAAAGCACATTCCAAGCCAATCTGCGTTTGGAACAAGACTTGCGTTTCATTACCCAAGGACTGAAATTCAAGGTTCTTGCATCTTTCAAGAACGCTTCGACAACCGTCGTAGAACGTTCTGCCGGATATAATCAGTATCAATATGCCAAAGACAGTGACGGTCTGGAAATGATCGGCAGTGAGCAGAGTACCAACTTAGGCATTACAGGTGACAAGAATTCCACTGGTAGCCGTAAACTTTATATCCAAGCATACATAGATTACACCCGGACGTTTGGCAAACACGATGTCAACGCCATGTTCCTATACAATCAAGACGAGACATCAAACAACAAGCCGACCTCTCTACTTGAATCTTTACCTAAAAGAAAACAAGGAATCGCTGGACGTATCTCATACGGTTATGCCAATAAATACTTGATTGAAGGAAACTTCGGTTATAACGGTTCCGAGAACTTTGTGAAAGGACACCGTTACGGGTTCTTCCCCTCCATTGCCGTTGGTTATAATATCTCAGAAGAGAAGTTTTGGGAACCAATCTCCAAAGTCATCAGCCATTTTAAACTGAAAGCCTCCTACGGACTTGTCGGTAACGATCCTGATGACCTGCGTTTTGCTTATCTGGAAACGATCTCGCTAAACGGCGCTCCCAAATATACCTTCGGTGACAAAATGAACCAAGGTACTGCAGGTCCCGTATGGACCCGATACTATAATCCGGACTTACAATGGGAAGTAGGAAAGAAATTCAATGCCGGATTCGATCTTGGTCTATTCAATGATGTGAACATCTCATTGGACATATTCAAAGAACGCCGTGAGAAAATCTACCTGCTACGTTCCAACAGTATCCCGACATTCATCGGTATAGGTTCCACCAATGTTTACGGTAACTTGGGAGAGGTTGACAATAAAGGATTGGATTTTACCGTAGACTATAACAAGCAGGTCAACAAAAACCTCTTCATTTCCGTAAAAGGAACATTCACATATGCTCACAACGAAATCAGAGCCTATGACGACCCTCCTTACCTAAGCAACCCCAACTTATCAAGAGTGGGACACTCCATCGACCAAGCGTTGGTATATGTAGCAGAAGGACTCTTTACGCAAGAAGAGATAGACAGCCCCGACATGATTGAACAAACGCTGGGATACACCCCACAGGCGGGTGACATCAAATACAAGGACGTCAACGGAGACGGAGTGATAGACCAAAACGACCGCGTTTATACAGGTAATACGACCACTCCTGAGATCATTTACGGTTTTGGAAGCTCCATCAAATATAAGAAATGGGACGTATCCTTCCTTTTCCAAGGAGCAGCCAGACGCTCGTTATTCATGAACAGCTTCCATCCTTTCGGTTCCAATGCCATGAGAGGTGTGATGGATTTCGTTGCCGAAGGACGATGGACGGAAGAGAACCCGAATCCGAATGCCACTTATCCGCGACTGAGCATAACGGATAATTCCAACAATACAGTTGCATCTACCTATTGGATGCGCAACGGAGCCTTCCTAAAACTGAAAAACGCAGAAGTCGGCTATACCCACAAGTTTTTCCGTGTTTACCTGTCGGGCAGCAATCTATTGACATTCTCACCGTTCAAGTACTGGGATCCTGAAATGGGTGGCGGTTCCGGTATGGCTTATCCTACCGCCCGTACCTTTAATGTCGGTTTTCAATTAACGTTTAAATAACCAGTTGTTATGAAAAGATTTAAAAACATATTAATAGCACTGTCTATCGTCTCTCTCGCCGGTTGTGATTATCTGGATATCGTTCCGGACGAACAAACAACAGAGTTCAACATGTATGAGACTCCTGCCGCAGCAAAGAATTATTTGAATGCCTGCTACGGATACATTCCCAATGCACGGGGTTCGGATGCGATTGATAAAATGACAGGCGGCGAAATAGCCGTAGCCGATGAAGCGAAAACAGAAGCGTTCAAGTTTGCCAGAGGCTATTACTCACCATCCGCACCCAGCTTGGCAAAGACTTACTGGGAGTCATGCTACAACGGTATCCGCACTTGTTGGCAGTTTCTGTCGGTTGTGGACAAAACGCCTAATATCACAGAAGAGAATCTGACCTACTATAAGGCCGAAGCCCGTCTGCTGATTGCATACTATCACTGGCTGATATTACGGGCATTCGGTCCGGCCATGATATTGGACCATGTTTATGAGACAACCACTCCTTACTCCGAGTATCCCGAACGTTCCACCTATGACAAATGCGTAGAATTCATAGACGGGCAAATTGAAATTGCACTGAAAGACTTAAAAGAAGAGCAATTCTTTGAGACCAACGATTACGGACGTCTCACAAGATATTGTGCCTTGGCGCTACGTTCGCGCATGTACTTATATGCAGCTTCTCCCCTATTCAATGGAAACAGTGAGTTCTATAGCAACTTCAAAAACAGTGCAGGCGAACATTTGATTTCGCAGGAATACAGCGTAGAGAAATGGAAAAAGGCAGCAGAAGTTACTTTAGATGCGATCAATCAAATGGAAAGTGTCGGCTTCAGATTATACACCAAAGATGACGCCGGAGCCGCTACCGCTGCCAGACCGGGGATGAACAACCTGTATGAACGTGCAGTGCGTTATGCGTTTATAGACAATGACGGATTCAATCCCGAAGTAATATGGGGAGATACACGCCAAGAGACAGCATATATGGTTTCCAACCAATCAACGCCCTATCAGCAGAAACATACAAACGGACACAAAAACTCCTGGAGTCTGATTGCTCCTACCTTGGAAACTGTGGAGCGATTTTATACGGAAAACGGACTGCCGATCGATCAAGATCCGGCCTTTGATTATCAAAACCGTTATGACATCAGTCTGATGACCGCCAAGAACTACACCATCGACCCTGATTATCTGGCCGGTTGTCCTGCCCAAGCCATTAAAGCATATGCTGCCGGAGCGCCTCTGCTCAATGACACGGTATTAAACCTGCATCTCGGACGCGAACCCCGCTTCTATGCATGGATCGGCTTCCACAACGGTCCTTTTGAAATCAGCCAGTTTTATGGCACTGCCATCACAGGCAACCAAGCCAACCGTATTGTCAAATTGGACCTTAAATACGACCAATGGCAAGGTTGGGACGGTCGTTCTACCAATTATACGATAAGCGGATACTTGAACAAGAAGTGTGTCAGTCCCCTTTATAAGACAGGTCCCGGAGCTGATATCTATCCCTATCCGATGTTCAGAATGGCAGAGATGTATCTGAATTATGCAGAAGCGCTCATCGAGACACAAGACCCTGCCAACTTTGCAACAGCCAAAGAATACATTGACAAGGTTCGCACACGTGCCGGCATATTAGGAGTAGACGCAGCATGGGCCAAGTCCAAAGCGGGCAAAGGCTATGCCGATACTTACGAAGGCTTGCAAGCCATTGTCCGTCAGGAACGGCAGATAGAGTTTTATCTGGAGAACCACAATTTCTGGGATTTACGCCGCTGGAAGGCTGCCGAAAGTCTGGGGAAAGTGCCCGAAGGCATGAACATCAGCGGGAGCACCGATGAAACATTCCTCACTGTGAAGAAGCTGAATGTAATCCGTAATTTCGCACGGAAGAATTATCTGATGCCTATTCCTATGGGCGAAATCAATAAGGTGCCCCAAGTGATTCAGAATCCGGAATATTAAAATATATTCCTGTTAGATTAAAGGGGATAACCCTTTAATCTAACAGGAGCAGGTATAATAAATAAGCGACTTTATCCTCCATATATTTGTGTGACAAGCATTTTTATGGATGACAAAGTTGCTTTTTATAAAAAAGAACGATACATTTGTACCTGTATTAACCCTTTAATAAAAAACTATAGAATGAGACACCCCCTATTATTCACCGTTCTATCTTCCACAGTCTGTATTACTACGGCAGCCGCAACGAACAAAGCATCTGAAAAAGCTGCACCGGCAAAGTCAAAAGCCCCTAACGTCGTATTTATCTACGCTGATGACCTCGGCTACGGAGACTTGCAATGCTACGGAGCCAAAAACGTAGGGACTCCCAACGTCAACCGGTTGGCAAAATCGGGTATCCTTTTTACCAACGCCCATGCCACCGCCGCAACCAGTACCCCCTCACGCTACTCCATGCTGACAGGAGAATATGCATGGCGCAAGAAAGGAACGGATGTAGCCGCCGGAAACGCCGGAATGATTATCCGTCCCGAACAATACACAATGGCGGACATGTTCAAAAGTACGGGCTATGCCACCGCTGCCATCGGCAAATGGCATCTCGGACTCGGAGATAAAGCCGGCACACAAGACTGGAACGCTCCGCTTCCCTGCGCATTGGGCGACTTAGGTTTCGACTACCATTACATCATGGCAGCCACGGCCGACCGCGTTCCCTGCGTGTTTATCGAAAACGGACAAGTAGCCAACTACGACCCTACCGCCCCCATCGAAGTAAGCTACCAAAAGAACTTCGAAGGAGAGCCCACAGGAAAGAGCAATCCCGAATTGCTGTATAACCTCAAGCCCAGCCATGGTCACGACATGTCTATCGTCAACGGGATTTCACGCATCGGCTACATGAAAGGCGGCGGCAAGGCGCTTTGGAAAGACGAGAATATAGCAGACTCACTGACCACTCACGCCATCCAATTCATCGAAGAGAACAAGGACAAGCCGTTCTTCCTCTACTTCGCAACGAATGACGTGCACGTTCCGCGTTTTCCTCACGATCGTTTCAGAGGAAAGAACCCGATGGGGCTGAGAGGCGACGCCATCGTACAGTTCGACTATTGCGTCGGTGAAATCATGAATGCACTGGAGAAGTTGGGGCTAAGGGAAAATACACTTATCATCCTTTCAAGTGATAACGGTCCCGTTGTTGACGACGGATACGATGACAAAGCAGAAGAGCTCCTCAACGGACACAGCCCTGCCGGACCGCTGAGAGGCAACAAGTACAGTGCTTTCGAAGGGGGTACGCGTGTGCCTGCCATCGTCAGTTGGCCTGCCGGAGTAAAAGAAGGAATGACTTCGGACTTGTTGGTATCGCAGATTGACTGGCTGGCTTCTTTGGCTTCACTGACCGGAGCCGTCATGCCCAAGAATACGGCACCCGACAGCTATAACTTCCTCGGAAGCTGGCTGGGCAAAGATGAGAAAGACCGCCCGTGGGTGATTGAGCAAGCTGCCAACCATACTTTATCCGTCCGCACCAAGGAGTGGAAATATATCGAGCCCAACAACGGACCGAAAATGATTCAGTGGGGACCGAAGATTGAGACCGGCAACTCCAAAGAACCGCAGCTCTACAAAATGAAGGAAGTAAAGGAGGTGACCAACTATGCCGCCCAAATGCCGGAGAAAGTGGCCGAACTGCAGGAGATTCTTCAAAACGTACGTGCCGGAAAAGATCTGATAGGGAAATAAACAGGTACAAAAATACGAAATATTCAATTATTCAACCTTTAAAACTTACACAACCTGATGAATTATAAATCAATCTCGCTAATTGGTGGCACGTTGCTTTTATCCGCTTTGTCTGCCAATGCACAAAAAAAGGATACACAGAAAAAGAATGCCCGACCGAATATCCTGTTCATCCTTTGTGATGACATGGGATACGGAGACTTGGGATGCTATGGTCAGCCATTCATCCGTACCCCTCATATAGATGCCATGGCAGGCGAAGGCATGCGCTTCACGCAGGCGTATGCAGGCAGCCCCGTCAGCGCCCCGTCAAGAGCATCGTTCATGACAGGACAGCACAGCGGACACGGTGAAGTGCGCGGCAACAAGGAATACTGGAGAAATGCCCCTATCGTCATGTACGGAAACAACAAAGAATTCTCCGTTGTGGGACAGCACCCTTACGACCCCGACCACATCATCTTACCGGAAATCATGAAAGACAACGGCTATACCACGGGTATGTTCGGCAAATGGGCAGGCGGCTATGAAGGTTCCTGCTCCACTCCCGACAAACGGGGCGTGGACGAATATTACGGTTATATCTGCCAGTTCCAAGCCCACCTCTACTACCCCAACTTCCTCAACCGTTACAGCAAGGCGATGGGCGACACCGGCGTAGTACGTGTGGTAATGGACGAAAACATCAAATATCCGATGTACGGTCCCGAATACCAAAAGCGTCCGCAATATTCTGCCGACATGATTCATGAGAAAGCAATGGAGTGGCTGGACAACCAAGACGGCAAACAGCCTTTCTTCGGTGTATTCACTTACACGTTGCCTCATGCGGAGTTGGTTCAGCCGGAAGATTCTATCTTAAACGAGTATAAGGCCAAATTCAATCCCGACAAGGCATTCAAAGGCAGCGAAAGTTCACGCTACAATGCCATCACGCATACACACGCCCAGTTTGCCGCCATGATTACCCGCCTTGACTATTACGTTGGCGAAGTCCTGAAAAAGCTGAAAGAGAAAGGGATGGATGAGAATACATTGGTGATCTTCTCCAGTGACAACGGTCCTCACGAGGAAGGCGGAGCCGATCCTACATTCTTCGGCAGAGACGGGAAACTGCGCGGGCTGAAACGCCAGTGCCACGAAGGAGGCATACGTGTTCCGTTCATCGCCCGTTGGCCGAAGCATGTACCCGCCGGTGAAGTGAACGACCATATCTGTGCTTTCTATGACTTGATGCCTACTTTCTGCGACATAGCCGGCATCAAGAACTATGAAAAGAAATACGGCAACAAGGAGAAGGAGGTTGATTATTTCGACGGAATCTCTTTCGCCCCAACATTGTTGGGCAAGAAGAAACAGAAACAGCATGACTTCCTGTATTGGGAGTTCAACGAGACGAACCAAATTGCGGTACGCATGGGCGACTGGAAGCTAATCGTCAAGAAAGGAACACCGTTCCTCTATAATTTGGAAACGGATATCCATGAGGATAATGATGTGGCAACGCAACACCCGGATATCGTTGAAAAGATGAAAGCCATCATCTTTGAACAACATACTCCGAATCCGTATTTTTCGGTAACGTTGCCCAAACAATAAGTTAACGTAAGTTCGATATAGAGAAAATAACACAAGTTGTCTGTCATTGATTGAATTCAAATCAATGACAGACTTCAATATATTGTCTGATTTAAACCAAATCCTTATAGAGCGAGTCCCTGCTATTCAGCAATAGAGTTCTGTATCAGAAGCCTGTATTAAGATTCAGCAACAGGGTTCAGCCCCATTTTTTTTGCCCTCTCCAGCATGAAAGCATGAGCCACCTCATATTCATTGGGAATCACTCCATCCAAGATCGCATCTTTAATAGCGCTCTTCAGTGCTCCGACCTCCCTACAGGGCTGCAAACCAAAGGTCTCCATTATCTCTTCTCCGCTCACCGGCGGTTGGAAATTGCGTATCCGGTCTCTCTCCTCCAAGTCCTTCAATTTCTGACGCACCAACTGAAAGTTATTCAGAAAACGCTGCTTCCGTTCCATATTCTTGGAAGTGATATCCGCCTCGCAAAGCATCATCAGGTCGTCAATATCATCACCTGCCTCGAAGAGCAGACGTCGCACTGCCGAGTCCGTCACCACATCATCCGCTATAACGATAGGACGCATGTGCAAGCCAACCAGTTTCTGCACATACTTCATCTTCTCATTCATCGGCAACTTCATCTTCCGGAAGATAGTCGGAATCATCTTCTCACCGATAAAATTATGATTGTGGAATGTCCATCCCACTCTCGGTTCCCACCGTTTCGTCGCCGGTTTGGCTATATCGTGCAGCAACGCCGCCCAGCGCAGCCAAAGATTGTCAGTCTTCTTGCTAATATTATCCAACACCTCCAACGTATGATAAAAATTATCCTTGTGCGAACGTCCGTTCCGCGTCTCCACCCCCTGCAGAGCGGCAAGCTCCGGAAAAATCAGTGCCAGCAGACCGCTACGGTCGAGGTCGATAAACCCTTTCGAGGGAATCGGTGAAAGAATAATCTTGTTCAGTTCGTCCGCAATGCGCTCACGGGATATGATCTCAATCCGCTCCTTATTGCGGCACAGAGACTCGAACGTATCATCGTCGATATAAAAGCCCAACTGCGTGGCAAAACGGATGCAGCGCATCATGCGCAACGGGTCGTCACTGAAGGTGATATCCGGATCGAGCGGTGTACGAATCGTCTTCTCCTTCATATCCTCCAACCCGCCGAACGGATCTACCAACTCACCGAAACGCGCCTTATTGAGACAAACCGCAAGAGCGTTGATAGTGAAATCCCGACGGTTCTGGTCGTCCTCCAGCGTACCGTCCTCAACGATCGGCTTGCGCGAATTCCGCTGATAGGACTCCCGGCGTGCACCGACAAATTCCACTTCCGTACCTTTATATTTAACCTGTGCCGTACCGAAATTCTTGAAGACAGAAACATGCGCACCCCGCCCTAAGCGTTTGCCGAGTGCCTCTGCCATTGCAATTC
>CAKUYM010000081.1 GCA_934716785.1 uncultured Bacteroides sp.
TCCGATGACCGCATGCCCCTCTCCCGTCCTTGTTCAGTTCGTCCGTCATCACATAGCGCACAAAGCCGGCAGTCAATGCGTCTTTTGAGAGGGTGTTTCCTTTCTTGTCTTTAAAATCGGTGAAACTGAAGTTCAGGTCTTTCAGTTCCGCACCTGTCCATACGACAGCTTGCGCGTTCACACGTTCGCCACGCCAGCCTTTCAGAGAAGTGTTCTTCTGAACTTTCAATCCAGGAAGTCGGTGCTTTGCATAACGGGTATCCGGCGTGCCCCAAGACACCTGTGTCGTAGTGACTGCCGCCCACTCCTTTTCCGAAGGAGATGAGGGGTCGGGCAACTCTCGATAGGTTTCCAAAGGGAATTTCGGTTGTCCTGTCGGAACTCCACACTGAGTGACTCCTTGTTGCTGTGCAAACAGAGTACTCATACTAAATAGACCGGCTAAAGAAATAATAGTAAGTCGTTTCATGGTTAGTAAGTTAATTAAATTAATAAAGGTTTTATATAAGGGGGAATACATTCTTTCATCACATAGGGTCTACATCATAATAGACAATCAAAGATTTATAGCGTTCGTCCTCCAGCATTTCACGCTGGATGCGCAACAGCAGCTCTCTGGCACGCGCCATCGGGGCATTCCGTTCAATCTTCACCACTATCTTTTTGATGAACAGTGTTTGGATACGGGCTACGGGCGGTTTGTCCGGACCCAATATCCGATTGCCGAATACCGCCCGGAGCTTGTCTGCCATCACTGCCGCCATTTGGTCGAGTAGGTCCTCCTTATGATTTTTGAGATAGACATATACCAACCGGTAATAGGGCGGGTAATGGAACATCTGGCGTTCGGCAAGTTGCCCGTTCACCATATCTTCATAGTCATTGGCGATGACCTGATGGATAATCGGATGATCGATACTTTTGGTTTGTAGCACCACCCGCCCCCGTTTATTCTTGCGTCCGGCACGCCCGGAGACCTGCGCCATCAGTTGGAAAGCGCGTTCATAGGAACGGAAATCGGGGTAGTTCAATATCGTATCGGCATTCAGTATCCCAACGACACTTACATGGTCGAAGTCCAGTCCTTTGGACACCATTTGCGTTCCTATGAGAATATCGGTCTTCCCCTGTTCGAAATCCGCGATAATCCTCTCGTAGGCAGAGCGCGTGCGGGTAGTATCCAAATCCATTCGTGCCACGGCAGCTTCGGGGAACAGAATTTTGATATCATCCTCAATTTTTTCCGTACCAAAGCCACGGTTCACCAAGTCCGTCCCCTCACAAGCGGGACAGGCTTTCGGGAGCTGGTAGGTATAGCCGCAATAGTGGCAGGTGAGCTGATTGATTCCCTTATGGTAGGTGAGGCTTACGTCACAGTTCTTACACTTCGGCACCCAACCGCAGGTGCGGCACTCTATCATCGGGGCAAAGCCACGGCGGTTTTGAAAAAGGATGACTTGCTCCTTTTGCTCCAAAGCCTCTTTTATATATTGTATCAGAAGCGGTGAGAATTGTCCCACCATCCGCTTCTTGCGATGCAGTTCTTTTATATCGACCGGAATAATCTCCGGCAACTGTATTTCTTTATACCGTTCTTTCAGTTGTACGAACCCATACTTCCCGTCCATCGCATTCTGCCATGTCTCGATGGATGGCGTAGCTGTGCCCAACAGCGTCTTGGCACCGTACATGGCAGCCAGCACAATCGCCGCACTACGTGCATGATAGCGCGGAGCGGGGTCTTGCTGCTTGTAAGTGGTTTCGTGCTCCTCATCGACAATCACCAGTCCCAAATTCCGGAAAGGCAGGAATACGGATGAGCGAACGCCCAAGATAATATCATATCCATGCTCTCCGAGCTGCTTTCTCCATATCTCCACCCGTTCGGCATCGGGAAATTTGGAATGATAGATGCCAAGGCGCGAGCCGAAGACACGTTGCAAGCGTTCCGTTATCTGAGTAGTCAGTGCAATCTCCGGCAGTAAGTAGAGCACTTGCTTGCCACTACGGATGGCTTCTTCGATCAGGTGGATGTATATCTCCGTCTTTCCGCTGGACGTCACTCCATGAAGCAGGCAGACATTTTTGTCCTTAAAGGACTGCACAATCTCGTCATGCGCCCGTTGCTGAAACTCATTCAAGGGATTCAACCCGACAATGTCTCTCTCCTGTTTATTCAACCGGCCGACTTCATGATAGTAAATCTCGAATATTTTTTTGTCTACCAGTCCGTTTAATACGGCGGGAGCTACATCTGCACGTTGCAGCAGCTCCTTCTTGGAGACCTCTTTCGGAGTTCCGCTCCCTAAGATGCCCGAGCATTCTACATATTTCATGAGAAGCGCCAATTGCTTCGGAGCACGTGACAATATATCAAACAAAATATGGAGTTGCTTCTCATCAGCCTTTCCGGCAAGGCGCACCCGGGCTTCCGTCTTGGGCTTGTAAGTGCGTCTCAACTCCTCTTTCACGAAGATGGCTTCTTTATCAAGCAGAGATTTAATGACGGTGAGGATATTCTTTACACCGCTATCCTTTTCGAGTTTAGTGACACTCTGTTGAGAATCAACGGCAAGTAAATCAAGGATGCGCTGCTCACGTTCGGGCAATGGCGCGTCCGCTTCAAAATCAGGATTATATTCTACAATCGTTTCACTTTCCAGTTTCAGTCCCGAAGGCAGTGCCGCCTTATACACATCCCCTTGCGTGCAAAGGTAGTAATCGGCTATCCACTCCCAGAACTTGAACTGACCGGGCAATAAGATAGGAGTAGCATCCAGCAAAGCGGATATATCTTTCACCTCATATTCTGTCGGGGCGCAATAATGAACGTTGCGGACGATGGCCGTATAAAATTTCTTCCGTCCGAAAGGAACGACCACGCGGCAGCCTATCCGCACTTCTTCCGCACACTCATCCGGCAAAGAGTAAGTAAAGCTCTTCGGGAGCGGAAGGGGTAATATGACATCTACATATTTTTTCATTGCAGCCGCAAATATATAAAAAAAGAGGCTTCCGACAGTTGAAAGCCTCAAGTTACGCTATATAAAAAGATGTTTAATTAAAAGATGTAAGCAACGGACACTTGCCAACTCTTGGTTTTGTAAGAAGCGTCTGTTCCTTCAAATTTGGCGGTGTCGCTCAACGGGATGTTGTAATTGGCACCCACCTGCAAATGATTAAGCAATTTAACACCTGCGCCAACGTTGATGCCGACTTCGGCTTTCTTCTTATCCGTTCTTGCCCCTTCAATCGTTTTATTCCCTTCAAAGTCGAAATAGAAATCCGGTCCGGCTGCAAGGTAAGCCCCCAACATACTTCCCAATCCGAAGTTATACTTCAAGTTGACCGGGATGTCAAGTCCATTCTGCTTTACGGTGTATTCATCGTTCCCTTCAGAAACTTTTATACCCCTTTGGGCAAAAAGCAAAGAAGCATCCACCCCCAATCCTATGATTGGAATATTAAATTCAGCCATCGGTCCGATGAAGAAACCGGTAAAGTTGTCCTTTTTAAAGTTTTCGCTCATATCGGAGAAACTTGCCTTCGACAAGTTCAAACCTCCCTTTACACCAAAGTGTAGCTGCGCCTGAGCAGGCATTGCCATACCGATACATACGGCAATCATTAAAGCACTAAAAATCTTTTTCATAAATTAACGTGTTTATAATTCGAGACAAAGATAGCCAATTAAAATAAATAAACACCTATTATCGGGTCTTTGTTCGCTCAATTATTCGGATGTATATCCAGCTTCACCGGCTTTATCATATTCTCCGGCTTCAAGATGGTATCCAAATCCTCTTTAGAAAGGATGTTGTGCTCCAGCACGAGTTCGTAAACTCCCTTTCCTGTCGCCAAGGCTTCTTTGGCAATCTTCGTCGAGTTCTTATATCCGATAACGGGATTCAGTGCCGTCACCACTCCGATGCTGTCGTGTACATTCCGGCGGCACTTCTCTTCATTGGCGGTGATGCCGTCTACACATAGAGTACGCAGGGTGTCAAAGCCATTCATGAAAAGCTCGGCTGATTCAAAACAGCATTGCGCCATGACGGGTTCCATGGCGTTCAATTCCATTTGGGCAGCCTCGCCGCTCATTGCCACGCAGAGGTCATTTCCCATTACCTTATACGCTACCTGATTCATTACTTCGGGAATCACCGGATTTACCTTCCCCGGCATAATGGAAGAGCCTGGTTGCATGGCAGGCAAATTAATCTCTCCCAATCCGCAGCGGGGACCGGAAGCCAGCAGCCGTAAATCATTGCATATCTTGTTCATCTTGACAGCTACGCGTCTCATGGCAGCCGAGTAGCCCACCATGCAGGAAGTGTCCGAAGTAGCTCCCACCAAGTTGGCTGCCGGTTTTATGTCCAATCCGGTGATTTTACGCAAGGCGGCGACACACTTTTCAGCATATCCGGGTTCTGCGGTGATGCCGGTACCGATGGCGGTTGCTCCCATATTGACTGTCAGAAAATCCTGTGCGGCAAAGTCGAGGTTCTTCACCTCATGCTCCAAGATGCTCGCAAATCCGTTGAATGTCTGTCCGAGGGTCATCGGGACGGCATCTTCCAACTGAGTACGCCCCATCTTAATCACATGCGCGAACTCTTCTCCTTTTTTGCGGAAAGATTCTATCAGTGCTTCGAGATGTTTCACTAATTTCAGGTGGGTGTAATATAGACCAATGTGAATGGCGGTGGGATATGCGTCATTGGTGGATTGCGAACGGTTGACGTGATCGTTGGGCGAACAGTACCGGTATTCGCCGCGTTGATGTCCCATCAACTCCAGTGCGCGATTGGCTATCACCTCATTGGCGTTCATATTCGTCGTGGTTCCTGCTCCGCCTTGAATCATATCGACCGGAAATTGTTCGTGATGCTCTCCTTCCAAGATTTCCTTGCAAGCCTTCAGGATAGCGTCTGCCTGTTCTTCGGTCAGCAAATCCAGTTCGCGGTTGGCTATGGCCGCCCCCATTTTCGTGATGGCAAGTGCCTGAATGAATAAAGGGTACTCATTTAAATGAAACTTGCTGATGCGAAAATTTTCAATACCACGGAGTGTTTGTACTCCATACAATGCACTGTCGGGCACTTCGCGACTTCCTATCAAGTCGCTCTCTGTACGAGTTTTTTTTGCTAAATTCTGTTCCATATCAGTTGTTTTATAACAATACTATTTTAGTTCATGCATATATAACCAACCAACAGAGTTATTGTTTTTATAAATATACAAAAACCATTCAATAAGTTTTTTTGTTGTTAATGCAAGAAAAAGAGAAGATAAAAGATGAAAACCTTATCTTTGTGTTTTTACCGATTGGCGTTCTTACAGAAAATTCAAACCTAAAATAAGAAACAGTCTATGATATTACAATTAGCATTTGTTCTGACCGCCATTATCATTGGTGCTCGCTTAGGAGGTATCGGCCTTGGCGTTATGGGAGGCGTAGGATTGGCGATACTCACATTCGTTTTCGGCTTGCAGCCCACTGCTCCGCCTATCGACGTGATGCTGATGATTGCCGCCGTCATCTCGGCAGCCGCTTGCATGCAGGCAGCCGGTGGACTCGACTATATGGTAAAGTTGGCAGAACGCTTGCTGCGGAAAAATCCGTCACATGTCACCCTGTTAAGTCCATTGGTCACTTACCTGTTCACTTTCATCGCCGGAACGGGACATGTGGCCTACTCCGTCTTGCCCGTCATTGCGGAAGTGGCTACCGAGACGAAAATCCGTCCGGAACGTCCGCTCGGCATTGCGGTCATCGCTTCCCAACAGGCCATCACGGCAAGTCCGATTTCTGCGGCCACCGTCGCCCTGCTCGGACTATTGACAGGATTTGACATTACCCTTTTCGATATTCTTAAGATTACTATCCCGGCAACTATCGTCGGTGTATTGGTAGGCGCTCTGTTCTCCATGAAGGTTGGCAAAGACCTGATAGAAGATCCCGAATATCAGAAACGGCAGAAAGAAGGACTTTTCAATGGCAAGAGAATAGAGATTGAGGATGTCAAGAACAAGCGATCGGCCATGCTTTCCGTCATCATCTTTGTTTTGGCAACCGCCTTTATCGTACTTTTCGGTTCTTTTGAAGGGATGCGCCCGTCTTTCCTCATCGACGGTGAGACCGTTACATTGGGGATGTCGTCCATTATCGAGATTGTCATGCTATCTGCCGCAGCCATCATCCTGTTGGTCACCAAGACGGACGGAATCAAAGCCACACAAGGTTCCGTATTCCCTGCCGGGATGCAGGCGGTTATCGCCATCTTCGGCATTGCATGGATGGGTGATACGTTCCTTCAAGGCAACATGGCACAGCTCACCTTCTCCATTGAGGGCATTGTACGCCAAATGCCATGGCTTTTCGGAATCGCACTGTTCGTGATGTCCATTCTTCTATATAGCCAAGCTGCCACCGTCCGTGCATTGATGCCGTTGGGCATTGCGTTAGGCATCTCTCCGTATATGCTGATCGCCCTGTTCCCCGCCGTCAACGGATATTTCTTCATCCCGAACTATCCCACCGTAGTGGCCGCCATCAATTTCGACCGGACGGGGACAACAAAAATAGGCAGATATGTGTTGAATCATTCGTTCATGATGCCCGGACTGGTATCGACAGCCGTCGCTATTGCGTTGGGACTGCTTTTTATACAATTATTTTAGTATATATTATTAACCTAAACTTCATTCAGTTATGAAACAATTCAAGAGATTTGGTATAGTAGTGTCCGTGCTGCTACTTACCGTAACAATGGCATTTGCCGCAAAACCCAATATTCATATTCTTGCCACCGGAGGAACCATTGCCGGCACGGGAAGTTCTGCCACCGGGACCAATTACACGGCAGGACAGGTTGCCATCGGTGCATTGCTCGATGCCGTTCCCGAAATCAAGGACATCGCCAACGTGACCGGTGAGCAGATAGTAAGAATCGGCTCTCAGGATATGAACGACGAAGTATGGCTGACGCTCGCCAAGAAAATCAATGAGCTGTTGAAGCGTCCGGATATTGACGGCATCGTTGTCACGCACGGAACGGATACAATGGAGGAAACCGCTTACTTCCTGAATCTTACCGTCAAGAGCGACAAGCCGGTAGTACTGGTGGGTGCCATGCGCCCGTCTACCGCACTAAGTGCCGACGGTCCGTTGAACCTATATAACGCCGTTGTTACCGCTTCCGCCAAAGAATCCAAAGGCAAGGGTGTATTGGTTGCCATGAACGGACTTATCTTAGGCGCAGAAAGTGCAATAAAAATGAACACTGTGAGCGTACAGACTTTCCAAGCCCCCAACTCCGGAGCACTCGGCTACGTGCTGAACGGCAAAGTGTTCTACAATCAGGTGACACTTAAGAAACATACCACTCAATCTGTATTTGACGTTGCACAACTTACCTCACTGCCTAAGGTCGGCATCATTTACAGTTACTCCAACATTGAAGCAGACATGATGGCTCCGCTGCTCAACAACGGATACAAAGGTATTATACACGCCGGAGTGGGCAACGGTAACATTCACAAGAACATCTTCCCTGCATTGATAGATGCACGCAGAAAAGGAATCGTCGTAGTCCGCTCTTCACGCGTACCGACCGGCCCCACTACCCTTGACGCGGAAGTGGACGACGCCAAGTACCAATTCGTTGCTTCACAAGAGTTGAATCCGCAAAAGGCCCGCGTTCTGCTAATGCTCGCGCTGACCAAGACCATCGACTGGAGACAAATTCAGCAATACTTCAACGAATACTAAAAACGGGCTGACTTATGAAAAAATTAATCCTTATGCTGCTCTTAGCGGGCAGCATACAGGGAGTATACGCTCAAAAAACGAAACAGAAAGATAAATTCTCGCCCAATACTCCCTTGTTCGAAGAACTGACAGATGTAAAAAAGAAAACGGATAAGTTCAATCTTTACCTGAATATGCAAGGTAGTTTTGACGCTCATTTCCAAGATGGTTTTCAGGAGGGTGATTTCAATATGCACCAACTGCGTATCGAAGCGAAAGGAAACATCAACAACCGGCTCTCTTACCGCTACCGCCAACGCCTCAACCGTTCGAATGACGCAAGCGGCATGATTGACAACCTGCCGACCTCCATCGACTACGCAGGCATCGGCATCAAACTGAACGACCGGTTCAATCTTTTCGCAGGGAAGCAATGTGCCGCTTATGGGGGCATCGAGTTTGACCTCAACCCGATTGACGTATACCAATACTGCGATATGATTGACTACATGAGCAACTTCATGACAGGGCTGAACGTAGGTTATAACGTGACTCCCCACCAGCAACTGAACCTGCAAGTTCTGAACAGCCGAAACGGTTCTTTCGACAGCACCTACGGAATCACGGAAGATGCCGATGGGAACATGCCCGACCTGAAATCCGGAAAAATGCCGTTGGTCTATACGCTGAACTGGAACGGCAATTTCAACAATGTATTCAAGACTCGCTGGTCGGCTTCCGTCCTGAACGAAGCTAAGAGTCACAATATGTATTACTATGCTTTAGGCAACGAGCTGAACATAGGAAAATGGAATGCGTTTGTGGATTTCATGTACTCTAAAGAAGATATCGACCGCAAAGGCATCATCACTAATATCGTGGGCCGTCCGGGCGGACACAACGTCTTTGATGCCGGCTATCTTGCCGTAGTAGCCAAATGCAACTATCGCTTTCTGCCAAAATGGAATGCTTTCGTGAAAGGTATGTATGAGACAGCTTCCGTGACCAAGGCTTCGGAAGGAGTAGAGAAAGGAAATTACCGCACTTCTTGGGGGTATCTTGCGGGAATCGAATATTATCCGATGGAGACCAATCTGCACTTCTTCGTCACGTATGTAGGGCGTTCGTATGACTTCACCTCGCGTGCCAAAGCATTAGGACAGGAAGATTACAGCACCAACCGCATCTCTGTAGGTTTCATCTGGCAGATGTCGGTGTTCTAATTCCCCAAAGAGCCTATTTATAACAGACATCGCAAACAATCACCGTCTGAAGTTATTCCAGAACTCCGACGGTGATTAAAAAGAAAATTATAGTTATAAACTACGCACGAAATCTGCGAAACGCTTCAATCCCTTTACCAGCATAGCACGCGGGCAAGCGATATTCCAACGCATGAAGCCTTCGCCCTCCGCCCCATACATCGTACCGGCATTGAGCCACAGTCCGGCTTCATCAACCAATCGCTGTTCGAGCGTTTCCGATGGAATGTCGAGCACACGGCAGTCCATCCATACGAGATAGGTCCCTTCCAATACCGTAATCGGGAAGTCCGGCAAGTGCTCCCGGCAGAACTGCTGCATATAGAGGAAATTCGCATACAGGTATTCGAGAAGCTGCTCCAGCCACTCCTCGCCTTCATTGTAAGCAGCTTGGGTAGCGATTACGCCGAACGGATTAACATCACACACCTCATTATCATTGATAGCCCGGTCTATTTTCGCCCGAAGGAAAGCATCGGCACAAACGATGTTGGCAATCTGCAACCCGGCGATATTGAACGCCTTGCTGGGAGATATGCAAGTCACCGAATGCTGAAGGAATTCATCGGAGATAGAGGCAAACGGCGTATAGCTATGCTCCAGAAAGACCAGTTCACAATGAATCTCATCCGAAATGACCGTAACGCCATGGCGGATGCAGATTTCACCGAGACGGACAAGCTCTTCACGTCTCCATACCCGTCCGGCAGGGTTGTGAGGATTACAGAGAAGCATTGCCTTCACTTTCGGGTCGGCAACTTTCTTTTCCAAATCATCATAATCCATAGCAAAGGTATTGCCGGTATGCAACAACGGTGAAGTCACTATTTCACATCCGTTGTTGCGGATTGAAGAGAAGAAGCAGTTGTAAACCGGAGTCTGCACCACCACTTTATCACCCGGCACAGTCAAGGCCTTGATGACTGCCGATATAGCAGGCACTACACCCGATGTATAGATAATCCACTCACGGTCGATCGTCCAACCATGACGACGTGCGAACCAATCCGTGACAGCCTTATAATAACTGTCAGGCACGCGGGTATAACCGAAGATACCATGCTTCACCCGTCGTTCCAAGGCATCAACGATTGCGGGCGCTGTCCGGAAATCCATATCAGCCACCCACATCGGCAATACATCTTCACTCTTGGCGCTATCCCATTTGTAGGAATCGGTTCCCCGTCGTGAAATTTGTGTATCGAAATCGTATTTCATGTCCTTCACTTTAGTTACTCGACAAGCCGTCCGTCTCTAAGGCGAATCTCACAATCGGCAGGCGCCTTGATGTTCTTGTCAATCGTTACCGAACCGATTTCATCGGCCACGATACGCCCCGACATCGGATTTTTAATGTTTGTAATCGCTCCGCGGATATCGGCTTGCAACGTGCTATATTCAAATGCACGGTCGCAATCAGGCCCGAAAGTGCAATTCTCCAGTATGAGGTCGTGCGCATAGCAAAGCGGCTGCTCTCCCGTAATATGGCAGTTTACCAGACGCAGATTCTTTGAATGCCAGCCGAGGTACTCACCGTTGAGTTCGGAATCATAAACCGTTACATTCTCCACCTCCCAGAATGCATCTTTTGTTGTAATCTTCGCATTATGAACCTCCACATTCTTCACATACTGGAACACATACTTACTATCGCTCTCCAGCCCGTCCACATAAATATTGTTGCTGAACATGAAAGGATAGGTACCGCCATGCAGTTCGAGATTTTTAATACGGATATCATTGCAACGCCAGAACACCTCATCAGCATCATTCATCTTAACATTCTCGATATCAATATCACTCATCTCACGAAACATTTTCGGAGCATCGATCACCGTATCGGTCATCTTTAAGTGGTCGCAATACCACAGGGCCGAGCGACCTCCGACATCGAAATAACAACGGTCAATCTTGAAACCGTGTACATGCCAGAAAGGGTAATTCCCCTCGAAACGGCACTCGAACGCTTCGATGTTACTGCACTCTTTTATCGCCGATTCACCGGCACGGATAATCACATTCTCCAAACGAAGGTTATGGGATTCGAACAAAGGGCGTTCGCCCCCAAATTCAGCATTTTTAATCAGTTGCATATTATTTATTTTATCTATTATTATAACTTATCAGTTCCTCATTGATATGCCACATAGAAAGATGGAGATACCACCTTTCACTCTGCAAAAATACAAGAGATTACCCAAAGAACAGGTAGATGAATTACGGTTTATACAACCCCAATTACAGAAGTATCCTCAGACTTTTTTCATCCACCGTTCCCGCTTCAGACGTATAAGGAAGATTGCGCCACGGAAACATAGTTCTACGCACATAGCAATCCATACACCTTTCAGCCCCAGTGACGGAGCGAGCAAAGCGGCCAAAGACAAGCGTACAGCCCAGATGCTGAAAAAGTTCATCAGGCACGGCACGAGTGTATCGGCCGCCCCGACAAAGACGCCATAGGCTACAATAGAGGCGGCAAACATCGGTTCGGCAAATGCTTCGATGCGCAGAGCCATCACTCCCAATTCCCGAATCTCCTCGACAGGTGTCATCAAACCGATAATCTGAGGCGCGAACAAGTACATGAGTATTCCCATCAACCCCATGACACTCATGCCCATAAGTACGGTAATGCGGGCAAAGCGGCGGGTCAACCTCCAGCGTTTGGCACCGACGCTTTGTCCGACCAGCGTCGTGGCGGCATCGGCAATCCCGTAACCGGGCATATAACAAAGGCTCTCGGCCGTGATGGCAAAGGAATTGGCTGCAATAGCAAAGACGCCCAACGGAGCGACAATGACTGTTGTCATAATCTGCGCACCGCAAATAACGAGATGCTCCAGCCCCATTGGGAAACCGATATGGAATGCCTTTTTCAAGGTTCTTATTTGCGGTCGGAAACGTCCTTGCTCTCCTGCCAGTTTCAGTTCATTGGAGCGATCCCAAAGATACCACAGCAATATTCCGGCAACCACCGCTTCGGCAGCCGCCGTGCCCAATGCCGCGCCCTCCACACCCAGACCTGCGCCCGGCACCGTAAAGGAGACACCTGCTACATTCCACTCGCGAGATGGGAAAATCAGAAAGAAATTGAAAACCACATCCAATACACACATCGTAACGCCAAGCAGACTCGGCACATGCATATTGCCGCTGCATCGCAGCATGCCGCCAGCCAAGAAGTTCATCTGCATGGCAGGCAGGAAAAGCGAGAAGATGAAGAAATAAAGCGATGCATCACGGCGAATGGAGATATCGCCTCCCAGCCAACCGGGCAACATACCGCTGATTAACATGCCAAGCGCTGCCAACAACAGGCTGAAGATAAGTGTGGCAGTCAGTGACTGTCGCAACACCGCACGTGCACCTTGCATATCACCCGCTCCGATTTTATGCGCTACCTGCACGGAGAATCCTGTAGCGGCAGCCGCACACAATCCCCAGAAAAGCCAAGTGGTCGTTGAGACCAGCCCGATGGAAGCGGATGCCTCGGCACCGAGACTTCCTACCATTGCCGCATCTATATATTGCATGATAATGGAGGATAACTGTGCTATGACAGCCGGAATGCTGAGTTGCACGGTCAGGCGCAACTGTTGTCCCAACGTCATCGGCTTACCCTCGCGAATCAACGCAAGCAAACCGTTAGTTTTCTCAGCTTGTGTCATCCTTCGCTCCTTCCTTTTATGAGTTTGCTCAGAATATTCTTTGACATAGTTTATACAATTGACTTTATTCGGGTGCAAAAATAGCAAGATATGCACAGTAGACCCTAATAATCTCTCCAAATTTTTTTTTCGAGTTTTACTGTCTTTCTGTTTTTACTGTCTCTCAGCTTTTACCGCTTTGCAGTCTTTACTGTCTTGCTATTTTCACCTGTATATCGCCACCGATATTCAGAGTCTCAATTCCATTTCCATCGATACGGCCAATCTTTATCAAGTCGTTGCTATATGACCAATTTTTACAGAAAATCGCCACATTGCCCCATGGTGTATAGATGGTGATGTCGCCAGGAGTCGGAGTGCATCCGCGTGTTACTCCTTCAATAGCTAAGGCCGGTGAAGGATAGAAGATTTTCTCGGTCGTATTGCCGTAATCTTTCAGCGTAACCTCTAATGGCAGACGGGACAGGAAATCCCGGCCTGCGGAATTGTCCTCCATTGTGGCAGTAATCGTGCGGTTGCCAACCGTAATGTTCACCTTCATGGATGTCGTCTCCGGCGTTTTCGACTCCTCCCGGCTTGCACCGAGTTTTTCAAGCCATGCCGGAACACGATTTTCCATTTGCGAGAGACTTGAAGATGTCAGCAGCAAGGTCTCATCAACGATTGTCGCATCAGGACAAAGACTGCGGGCTTCACTCACTGACGTAGAGATACCGCTGCTTCCGCTTGTAGCAAATAAAGCTATCCGCTTTCCGGCAAGCTTCGCGGCGTGCTCGTGCAAGAATGTCTGCATGGGCGTAGCCATGCTGCCGTACCAAATCGGATAACCGACAAACACGATATCGTAGCCATCGAAACTTTCGACCGATGTTTTGACGGGAGGGTAACTGCCCCGGCGAATTGCCGCCAGCTCTTCCTGCGAGCGTCTGAGCATAGAATTGTAGTCGTCATCATAAGGCGTTTCCGGCTCTACTTCCTGTATATCACAACCCAGCATCGTCTGAATCTGTTGCGCCACACGCTCTGTATTGCTTGTGCGCGAAGCATAAAGCACCAAGTAACGCCCGTTGCCACCCGGTGCAGGCGTATCGGGGTTGCCCTTATTGTCATCACCGCCTCCCGGTTTTTCCGGTTGTTCAGGCTGTTCGGGAATAAACGGATTGTCACCACCGCCCCCGCAGGCCACTACGGCAAAAAGGGCGGACAATAAAAATGGAATCAATAATAACCTTTTCATAATCTTCAAATTTTACATTCGGTGTTATCTTCAATTTGGGTATTCGATTTTATATGGACGTTCGATTCCTTCCCCATCATATCCCGCAGAATTGCCATTTCGTTCTCTTCCAACTGGAAAGCTCCGGCTACCATTTCGAAACCAGGGTTGTTTTGCTCAAGAAAACGTTCCAGTACTTTCCGGGGGGTAGTATGATAGCGGTCGGCAAGGAAACGTACGATTTCATCGCTACAAATCTCTTCTGGGATGTCTGTTCGTTGGTTCATTATTCTTTATTATCTGTTCGTCATTTTTTATTATCTTTCGTGATGCGAAAGTACGTATTTTTTATAAGTGATTGAGAATGAGACAAGTTTTTATCTCATAAAAAGAAGAGGTTACGAATTAGA
>CAKUYM010000082.1 GCA_934716785.1 uncultured Bacteroides sp.
GGACTTCAGTGCATACCGGAATAGTACGTATGAAAGAACTCCACCTACGATGAAGCAAACAATTGCTGTTGTTATTATTGCTATCATTCTACATTTAAATTAAGTATATAAATAAAAACGCACTGCCAAATATCAAAGCAAATTCTTGCTCGGATATTGTACAGTGCGTGGTTGTTTTTCTCTTATCAGCGAATGGCCGGTTAATTCTATTCTTCTTTGAAATAATCTTCCAGCAATTCTGTTAGTTCTTTTACCTTCTCCGTATAGGGGGCGGTATCATTACGTTGCAACAATTGCAGTTTCTCTAATGAGAACTGATAGGCTACCATGGCTATAATCTTTTCCGGTTCGAGGCTCTTATAAGCTTCCCGGTATTTATTAAGCCTGATATTCACCTGCTTGGCAGCTTCCCGAACAATTTCCTCTTCCTCACGGTTGATAGTCAACGGGTAGTTTGAATCTGCTATCTGCAGGTTTATCTTTATTTTATCGTTCATACATCTTCTTTATTTATTCAACAAGTTCTTATTTATTCAACAAATTCTCATTCATTCAACAAAGCGATGCATTTATCGACTTCACGCACTAATTTAGACAATCGCAGCTTCGTCTCTTTTACGTCGCTGCCGTTAAGGCTGATTGCCGTAGCTGTTTTTAGGTTTGTGTAGCTGACTTCCAATTGATCGTATTGTGCCTGTACTTTCTCATTCTTTAATTTTTCCATATCAAGAAGCTTCTTCAACTCGGCATTCTCACGCTTTAGCTCATCGTGCAGATAGATCAAATGCCGTAGCTGAGTCTCAAAGGTATTCAATAACTTTTTTTCTTCTTCTGTCATTACTACACCAAAATTGTACACAAAAATACGATTAACTCTGATATTACAAAAACTTTTCGGGATAAAATGTTCTTTTTAGTGCAAAATAGCGTGCCGGATGGGGAAAGAGAGGAATTTGGGACACTCAAATGGGGCAAATGAAGGAGGTGTGGCAATATCAAAATTGTGGACTTTAAGTTGACTTTATATTACTATTTTTCTCTTTCCGATAAAAACGGGTAGAACATGGGTATCACAAAAAGGGGCAATATCGGGGATGATTATTTATTATTATATTGTTAGTTTGTTGATGTTCATTCAGGTTGGGCGATGCTTGTATGTGATGAAAGTCCCATGGATAGGCAGAATCATATAATATGAAAAAGGTGTTTCTAAACATGGATAGGCTGTTAGCAGTGTAGGAAGAAGTATCTCATTGGGTAGAAAAAATAGCTCTTTAAGCTATAAAATGAAGAATATAAGGAAATTATTCGATGTCTGATATTTCAGATTTTGTATCTAAAATTGTACATGTGGCAGTTTGTTGGTTAATGAAAGTAAATGATAATTCATCTTTCAAGGCTAAGTGTCGTAAAATGAGGATATTGTTTGTTATCGTCTTTTTTTGCCTATTGTTGATTGGTAAATATTTATGGAAGTATATATTGCGTATATGTAGCAATAAATTGAATAAACGTATTAAGTTCTTGCAGAACTTGGTACATTCTCGATTGTGAACTTCCCATCCATATCTGTGGTCGTTCCAATAGTTGTACCTTTAATTAATATAGATGCTCCCAAAACAGGTTGATTGTCTTCCTCGGAGATGACAGAACCTGTTATTTTTTTAGGTGTTTGAGCAACTACCATGCCTAATCCAATGAATAGAAAGGCTAATAACAACGTCAAATTTCTTTTCATAAGTACTTTCTCTTGCTAAATTGAAGGTTAAAGAAATGTTGTTTTTTTCTCTAACATTTTGCAAAAATAAACATTTAGTTTCGAATACAAAATAAAAACAGCGGAATTTTGCAAAAAGTATTTGTCGGGGCGAAATAGATGATTCTTTTTTGTTTACGTATCATATATCGTTTTTTAATGCTTGAATATGTGAAATGTAGCTTGTGATAATATTGAAAAATAATAGCAGTGACGCTATTCAAACGAGCTTTTACAAGAATATATAAGGAGAGCAAAATCTTTTCGTTTGTTAATTGTTGTGTTAACATTAATTTGTAAATAAGAGCGCATTTATGTACATAAATTGATTACACATAAATATTTTCTATTTTTAGACACCGATTGTTGCAGCAAGAGTTTGTTATGTTTTTATTATTCTGGCATTTAGCAATTACAAAAAATATTAAGTTCTGCAAGAACTTTGAAAATCTCTTTTATTGGAATGAAAACTCAAGAGGTGCCAATAAAGAGTGGAGTGATAAAAGTGGTCATGCAATCTGAATCTGAAGTATTGGATGAAGTGGTAGTGACCGGTATGCAGAAGATGGACAAACGGCTATTCACCGGAGCGACCACTAAAATATCAGCAGAGAATGCCAAGATAGACGGTCTTGCGGATGTAAGTCGTGCTCTTGAAGGAAGGGCGGCTGGCGTATCGGTGCAAAATGTTTCCGGAACATTCGGTACGGCACCGAAAATCCGTGTGCGTGGCGCCACTTCTATTTATGGCAGTTCAAAACCTTTGTGGGTGGTAGACGGAGTAATTATGGAAGATGTGACGGAAGTCGGAGCCGACGAACTTTCTTCCGGTAATGCGGAAACTCTGATCAGTTCGGCCATTGCCGGTTTGAATGCGGATGATATCGAGAGTTTTCAGATTCTGAAAGACGGATCGGCTACTTCTATCTATGGAGCACGTGCTATGGCGGGTGTGATTGTCATTACTACCAAGAAAGGAAAGGTGGGAAGTTATAAGATTAGCTATACCGGTGAGTTTACAATGCGTATGAAGCCCACGTACAAGAACTTCAATATCATGAATTCCCAAGAACAGATGAGTGTTTATCGGGATATGGAGGCAGCAGGTTATCTGAACTTTTCTGATTCTTATCGTGCGTCCAATAGCGGTGTTTACGGCAAAATGTATCATCTTATCAATCAATATGACGCCACTAAGGGTGCTTATGGATTGGTGAATACACCGGAAGCACGTGCGATGTATCTTGAACAGGCGGAATATAGAAATACAGATTGGTTCGATTTGCTGTTCAGCAACAGTGTATCGCAGAATCATGCAGTCAGTATGTCGACCGGAACAGAGAAAGCCTCCTATTATACTTCACTCAGTGTTATGACCGATCCTGGATGGACAAAACGGAGCCAAGTTGCCCGGTATACTGCCAATATCAATGCTCTTTATAATATATCCAAACATCTTTCGCTGAACTTGTTGGGAAATGCTTCTTATCGTAAACAGGAAGCTCCGGGAACATTGGGCTCACAGTCCGACCCGGTGAGCGGTGAAGTAAAACGTGACTTTGACATTAATCCTTATTCGTATGCGCTGAACACTTCGCGTACATTGGATGCTAATGAATACTACGTGCGTAACTATGCTCCTTTTAATATCTTCAACGAACTGGACAACAACTACATGAATCTTCATGTCGTTGATATGAAATTTCAAGGCGAACTTAAATGGAAACCTATCAGTAAGGTCGAATTTTCAGCTTTGGGGGCTTACAAATATTCTACCACCACTCAAGACCACTATGTGAAGGATGACTCCAATCAGGCTTGGGCGTTCAGGGCAATGGATGACGCTACGATGCAGAAAGCCAATCCTTGGCTGTATACCGATCCGGATAAAGTAAACACATTGCCGGAATCGGTGCTTCCGGTCGGTGGTTTTTATCGTGAGACTAAGTATTCGATGAGTAGTTTCGATTTTCGCGGGACAGTCAGTTATAACGATGTGTTCAATGAAAATCATATTCTGAATGTCTTCGGAGGTATGGAGCTGAATAGCACGGACCGTAACCGGACTTGGTTCAATGGAGTGGGCATGCGGTATGATATGGGGCTGCTTGCCGCCTACGATTATCTGTTCTTCAAACAAGGAAAGGAAGAAAATTCCGCCTATTATACGGTGGACGAAACCCGTTCGCGGGAAGTGGCTTTTTTCGGAACTGCTACCTATTCTTATAAAGGCAGGTACACGCTTAACGGTACTGCACGCTATGAGGGATCGAACAAGCTCGGTAAAAGTCGTTCGGCACGTTGGTTGCCTACTTGGAATGTTTCCGGGGCATGGAACATGCATGAAGAAAGTTGGTTTGAAACTCTTCGTCCTACCTTGTCCAACTTGACGCTGAAAGCCTCGTATTCATTGACTGCCGACAGAGGACCTGCCAGCGTGAGTAACTCGTTGGCTATTATCAACAGTTATAATGTATGGCGTCCCACTGCCAATGTGCAGGAATCCGGACTTCAAATCTTAGAAAACCAGAACAGCGAGCTTACTTATGAAAAGAAGCATGAGATTAATATCGGTGCCGATATGGGCTTTTTGGATAACCGTATCAACATCGCTTTTGACTGGTACAAGCGAAACAATTATGACTTGATAGGCAGAGTGAATACCCCGGGTGTAGGTGGGCAAATCGGTAAATATGCCAATATGGCGAGCATGAGATCGCATGGAGTTGAGTTTACACTCTCGACCAGAACTATAGCTACGAAAGATTTTAAATGGAACACCGATTTTATCTTCTCTAAAGCGAAAAACAAGGTCACTGACCTCAAAACCAATTCGACAATACTGGAAATGATCACCGGCAGCGGCTTCGCACTGCAAGGATATCCTGTCAGAGGGCTTTTCTCTATGGATTTTCAGGGATTGGATGAAGAGGGAGTTCCGATGTTTATCAATGAATCGGGCAATCTGACAACGAGTGATATAAACTTTCAGGAACGTGATCAAAAAGGGCATTTAGTGTACGAAGGTTCTACGGACCCTACCATTACCGGAAGTTTTGGCAATATATTTAACTATAAGAACTTTAAGTTGAACGTGTTCATCACCTATTCCTTCGGTAACGTGATCCGGCTGGATCCTGCTTTCCATAACCAGTATTCCGATTTGGACGCTACTCCGAGAGAGTTCAAGAACCGGTGGATGACTACGGGAAATGAAAATTATACAACGATTCCTTCCATAGCCGATAAGCGTATGAACAAGCGGGACAGTTATTTGAGCCGTGCTTACAATGCTTATAATTATTCGACCGAACGAGTAGCCAAGGGAGATTTCATCCGAATGAAAGAGATTTCCCTGTCGTATGATTTACCAAAAACTTGGATCAGTCGGCTGAGGCTCTCTACCGCTTCGCTGAAACTTCAGGGCACCAATCTTTTCCTGATTTACGCAGACGACAAGCTCAATGGACAGGATCCTGAGTTTTTCAATACCGGCGGTGTGGCTGTGCCCATGGCGAAACAGTTTACATTGACTTTACGATTAGGAATTTAAAAAAGAGGATATACTTATGAAGAAAAATAAAATACCCGTATGTGTGATGGCGGTGCTTTCGGTACTTGCGTCATCCTGTAGTGATTTTTTAGATACGGTTCCCGATAGCCGCACGGAAGTGGATAATGCAACCAAGATAACTTCTTTGTTGGTTTCCGCCTATCCCAGCTATTCTCCGTTTTTTATGGCGGAGATGTCTTCGGACAATATGATGGATAACGGAGTGCGGTTTGACGCTATGCAGTTGCAGGAAGACTGTTATTTGTGGCAAGACCCGACGGATGTTTCATCAGATACTCCGTATGCTTTGTGGGAGTCGTGTTATAGTGCGATAGCTTCTGCCAATATGGCATTGGAGAGCATTCGTGAGTTGGGCGATCCGATAAGTTTGCGTCCTCAGAAAGGCGAAGCGCTATTATGTCGTGCTTATTCCCACTTTGTGCTGGCAAATATTTTCTGTATGCCTTATAACCCGGAGACAGCGGAACGGCAGCTGGGCATCCCTTATCCCAAAGAGTCGGAAAAAGAGGTCTTCGTTTATCATGAACGCGGAACATTGGCGCAGACTTTTGAACGGATAGAGAAGGATATAGAGGAAGGATTGCCATTGATAAGTGACGTTATCTACAGTGTGCCCAAGTATCACTTCAATAAAAAAGCCGCTAATGCATTTGCTGCGCGTTTCTACCTTTATTACCAGAAATGGGACAAGGTAATCGAGCATGCCGATGTGGTTCTCGGTTCCAATCCGTCGTCTGTTATCCGACATTGGGAAGAAGATTTTGGTGCACTTAGTTTGGCTGATGATGTAGCCAACCAATATATATCTGAGAAAAAGACGGCAAATCTCTTGTTGAACGCCAGTTATTCATCATGGCCCATCGTTGTGGGACGTTATGATATTTACAAACGCTATGGACATGGCATGGATATCTATGCAGCGGAAACAATTAAGTCCGACGGACCTTGGAACTGGCGAGGTGGCTTGGCGATGACTAACTTTATTATAAGTATCCAGCAAAAGAATCCGTTCCCGAAGTTGGACGGCTATTTCGAATATATCGATAAGACGAGCGGAATCGGGTACAATCACATGGTGTCTGTGATATTCAGCACAGACGAGACTCTGCTTTGCCGCGCTGAAGCGTATGCATTGCAGAAAAATTACGCCAAGGCATTGGAAGATGCGAATGTATGGATTAAGTATAATAATCTGATCAGTCAGGATAACGGTTCGGACTTGACGATAAGTACATTGAACGCTTTTTATAGAAGTCTCGGTTATGCACCTGCCCTCATTACCTCACGTCAGCAGAGAAGTGTGAAGAAGACCTTGAATCCGGAAGGATTTACGGTAGCTTCGGGAACGCAGGAAAATCTGATCCAGCTGATTCTGCAACTAAGGCGATTGTGTGGGTTGCAGGAAGGATTGCGCTGGTATGACCTGAAACGTTACGGCATTGAGTTTTCTCACAACAGAGACAACGCTACTCCTGTCGTATTGGCCAAAGATGACCCGCGACGAGCTATCCAGTTGCCGCAAGATGTAATCAATGCGGGAATGCAACCTAATCCAAGAAACAACTAACAGATGAAAGATATGAAATACTTGAAATATATAATTTTAATGTTCTTCTTTGTTTGCGGAATGACTTCCTGCAGTGAAGATGGTTTGGATGAACGGAGCATATTTCTCGGCACCGAGCAGCAGAGAAACGAATTTGATGCCTGGCTGTTGAAGAATTACGTGTATCCGTATAATATTGATTTTAAATACCGGATGGAAGATCGTGAATCCGATATGAACTACAATCTGGCACCGTCGGAGTTCAACAGATCCGTAGCGATTGCGAAACTGGTCAGGTTTCTGTGGATTGATTCTTATATCGAAGTGATGGACAATACGCGTGAATTCATTTGTACCTATGGACCTAAAATGATTCATCTGATTGGGTCGCCAGCTTACGATGAAGGGCAGATTACCTTGGGTACGGCAGAAGGCGGACTGAAAGTGACGTTGTATAATGTGAATAATCTGAATGCGCAAAATGTCGACATCGAGGAACTTAACTTTTGGTACTTTAAAACCATGCATCATGAGTTTGCCCATATCCTACACCAGACAATTGAGTTTCCACAAGAATTTTATGAAATATCGACCGGTAAGCATACGGGAGGAAGCTGGGTGAACTTTACGGATGAGCAAGCCTTAAAAAGAGGGTTTATCACGAATTATGCCAGTACGGAAGTGCATGAGGATTTTGCGGAAATTATAGCCAACTACATCACGCACAGTGCCTCTTGGTGGGAAGAGCAGATGACGATAGCCGGTGACGGGGCGGCATACATATCACCGAAATTGGAATTGGCACGTACCTATATGCAGGATACTTGGAATATCAACTTGGATACACTGCGTGACATTGTGCAACGCCGCTCTGCAGAGGTACTGAACTTGGATTTGATAATTTTAAAAGATTAGGATTATGAAGTATTTATATAATTTTTGTGTTGTTCTGGCCCTTCTTGCCTTGGCATCATGTAGTCCCGAAGTGGATGACGTGTTTGACGAATCGGCATCGGAACGCATACGCAAAGCCATCGAAGAGGATTTGAGAGTGTTGCAAAGCGCTCCGAACGGATGGTTGCTGGAGTATTATCCTTCCGCTACACAAATGTACGGGGGATATACTGTGTTGCTCTCTTTTGATAAAGATGGAAACGTCAAAGCGTCATGTGATATATTTGACAGTGGCAAAGAAGTGCAAAGTCAGTACGACGTGAGGCAAAGCACAGGACCTACATTGACTTTTGATACGTATAACGAGATTTTCCATTTCTTTTCCGAGCCGTCCAATCCATTCGGTATTGGTAGCAACGGAAAGGGAATGGAAGGAGACTATGAGTTTCTGATTTTGGAATGTACGGCAGAAAAGGTTGTGTTGAAGGGTAAAAAGACGGGGGTAAAGATGTCGATGACTCCCATGCCTGAGGAGAAACCGTGGAAACAGTATTTGGATGAGGCTCAGAAGGTGGCGGACGAGGCATATCTCGGAATGTATGAAGTGCAAGTGAACGGTGAGGTCAAATACACGGTTGTGCGTGAATATCACCGTTTTGTCCTGACACATGAAGACGGAACGCAGGAAAATCTTCCGTTTACCTATACGGCAGACGGTATCAAATTTTATGAACCGATTGAATTGGGGAATACCCAAATGCAGTCTTTGACATGGAACAAAACGGGGCAGTCATACGTGAACGGTGATATATCCATGAACGGGGTGAAACCTGCCGGATATAAGATGATAAGCGAATTTCCGGGCACTTACGCTTTCTACTATGACGCTCCCGTTACGAGCAAGAGGGTGACTCTCAAACGTCTTGAGAGTGAGAATCCTTTTTCATCCTATTTGATTATGAAGGGATTTGAAGACTATGAGTTCTGGCTTACTTACGATGCGGCTTATGGAAGAATCAGCATTGTGGCTCATATGGTAACTTCTTCCGCTGCATTATTGCCGTGGGCGTTAGACCCGAAGACCGAGAGTGGCAGCTTTACTACCAGTGCCGGTGTAGGATTGGTGGGCATTAACGGTAGTGGCGGAGTGATAACTTTCGAGGACAATGGCGTATGGGGAGGTGAGGTCGTTACTTCCATGATTGTGTTTGATTTAATCGCTGAGCAGGCTTTATTGCGTATTCCGTATATCACTAAAATGGTAAAACAGTAAATGGTTATGAAGATGAAATACAATATATATTTTTGTTTGATAACATGCTGCCTGATGTTTCTGGTCGGTTGTTCCGAGGATGATAACCATCAGACGGTTGTTCCCCGCTTCGATATCGTTCAGTCCGACAACATCGACTTGTCGGCAGAAGGCGGAGTGGCAACGGTAGAATTCGCGGCGGAAGGTGTAACGGTTAAAGCAGAAGTGGATGCTGACTGGTGTCGGATAGAGGAAACCACAGCCAATAAAGTCACGGTTTCGGTAGATGTGAATGAAGGTTATACGAGCCGGAGTGCGACACTGGTACTTACTGACGGGGAGACTACCCGCCAAGTGGCTATTCTGCAAAGTGGAGCTGTCTGGATTTATGACAGAGAGGAAACTACTATCTACGTGAATGAGGCTTTGAATAATGTGATTGTAAAAATGTCGGGCACTTTCCCACTCGAACTTTCTATACCGAAAGAGGTTGCCGGCTGGCTTACCGGTTCGTTGACAGATGAAGGCATCAAGTTGAGGGTTCAAAAGAATACTACAGGGCAGCGGCGTACTGCTTCATTTACCGTAAGGATGAAAGACCGTACGGCCGAATATACAGTGGTACAGTATGTCGTTGATGACTTGTTGGGTACATGGACCGGAGATATGTTGATGTCCGGCATTGGTGATGACACTACACTGCAACTGTCGGGCTCGAGTATTACAAAGACCGATGTAGATGACCAGTATTTGCTCTCTCTTCCGGTGGGTGCCTTAGAAAAAGGGGGCGTCACTCGAACTGACGGCAACTTATAAGGATGGAAAATTCACAGTAAAAACCCCGCAGAATCAAGAGATTATGATTGAAGGACTTTACAGCTCTATCATTTCCGGTAGTGCGGACGGACTTGCGCTTGAGGGAAGCATTGTCTTGACTTCCACCATTCATAACGGAGTGGTCACCTATACTTATAATTCCGGATTTTATTTCTGCTTGGGATTCTTTACCGGCAGAATACCGACCGTTCAGAATTATTCGGGTAATATAGTCGTATTTCCAAAACTATCTATACGGAAATCACTAAAATGAAAAACAGTAGGCAGACTATTTAATTATAGCCTTGCTTGATTATCAATTTAATAGGAGATAAATTATGAAAAAGTATTCTTTCTTGTTTTTAACAGCAATGGCACTCCTTTGGGGATGCTCGGACGACGACAAACCGATAGTAGGTGGCGGTGAAACACCTGAAGAGCCATCGGTGGAAATTTCTTCACTGCAAGGGGATGAAGGGAGTGCGGTATACGCCACTTCAGCTACTTTGAATTTGAAAGTGAGTGGCGTAGAATCCTACGCATATCAGTTGGTAGAAGGGGAAAAAACGGATTCTCCTGCCGGAGAGGTGATTTATGCTACTGCCACAGAAGAGGATGGTAGCGGAATCAAGGAGCTTAAAGACGGTGACAATAATATCACAATTTATGGACTGGAAGGAAACAAAACCTATACGATATTTTTTGCTTTCAAAGCCGACAAGGATTATATCTTGAAGCAGCAGGTGATTACTACTCCTACGTATACACGGATTATCACACCGATTTCCATCAGTAAAGACGGTATTAAATTCCATGTCGAAATGGATGAGAACACCCATTATAAATATGGTGTGACAGATCTTTCTAACTATACAGGTCTAAGGGAAAGTTTTGGCTATACGGACGTGGATTTCATCAAATACGGGACTCCTATGCAAGGAGCGCAGACGATAGAGGTGAAGAGTGATCCAGACAATGGTATGGGTATCTATCCGGGAATGGCCTATGTGATTATATTGGGCGAGTGTGATGCTGATGGTAAACTACCTTTTACCTTTACCGACAATGGTGGAGGATCTGGACTGCTGAGTACGTCACCGCTTGAAAATATGGGCGAATATACTGAAGAATACAAAGACGGGGGAATTTATGATGGAAAATATTCCCGCTTGAAATTTTGGACTGAAGCTCCCGATTTTGTTGAGAATACAGCAACATTTGAAATTCTCAGAAAGACGGAAACTTCCATAAGGGCTGCTATTACACCGGGTGAAGGAGTGGTGAGCTATGGTGTAGGTATCGTGGAAGAAGAACAGTACCAATGGATGCTTGATATGGTGGGTGAAAAAGGAATCAATTCATTGATTTTCTATAATTATACCCAAGGGTATGCTGAACCTACGGAGGTATTGTTCAACGGCCTGACTACGGGCTCGAAATACAAGATTTACATCGTTTCTAATTATAATGAAAATGACTACAATCGGCAAAGTTTCTTGATACATGATGTGGAAATGACGCCTTCTACTCTGCCTGCAGTGCAGTTGGAGGTAAATTTTGTCCCAAGTAGTGACCCGTACTCTGTTACTTTCAATGTCAAGGCGACTAATAAAGACTGCTATGGCATTCGTTATCTGATGAATTATGCGGAGGACTGGAAGTCGGCACCTCTTGATGATGAATCCATGTTGGCAAGATATGGAGCGGATGTGAAAGATGAAGAATTTATCAAAGGGGTAAATTCTAATGAAGGATATGACATCCGTTTTGATTCTTGGGAGAATACCGAATCGAAGATGATTCTCATTGCTTATAACGAGGAGGAAGGAAGATCGCAGCTTTATTCGGTAACCGGAACATCAGCGGAAGAAACCGGAACTCCGATGGCATCAGCTTTGTTTGAGAAATTGTCCGGAACTTGGACGGCTGCTTATAGCTATAAACAGAGTGGTGCGGACAAGAGTTTGGAATTCCCGATTACATTTACTCAAGAGGCAGACGAAGGTCCTGCTAATGTAGGTGCAATGGATAGGATGGATTATGACAATCTACTTGAGTATTGGAAGAAAACTGGTTTGGATGAGGCTACGGCTAAAGCGAGAATAGAAGAGACTTTTGAAGATTATAAGATCTCAGCCCAAAAATACACGCAGAAGTATAAGAACATGAACCGTCTGGTTGGCAACGGATTCAAACCATTGTCTGAATATAACAGTACTTGGGATTTGTTCTGCAATCTAAAATATTCGGCGGCGACATCAGATGATTTGTTCTATGATTACGGTCCGAAGATTTTCTTCCAAATATTCAAGGATGAGGTATCCGGTGAGGATAAGGTCGTGTTGGCAACTTATGAATATGCCATTCCACCGATGTTGGCGATTGATAACTATGATTACTATATGTTGGGCAATAATACCGCCAGTGGTAGTAAATCGTATAAAAATGTAAACTTCCCGGTGACATTGTCCGAAGATGGCAATGAAATGACTATTCATAGCATTGATGACGCACAAGTAGGTCATATACTGTATCCTTCTGTCTGCTACTATATGTCAGGTTTTCCATTTATCAAGTTCACCGGCACAGGAGATATCGTATTGAAGAAAGGTGGCAGTGCCATATCTCAGAATGCTTCTAAAAAAACTTTCGGTGCATTTAATCCTGCTGACGTGAAACTGATGCCGGCACACCGTTCGGGAAATCGTTTCATGAAGACTTATATACCGTCAGAAAAGACTGTGATGAAGTATGGAAAGACTACCATTCATTATACTCCTTTTGATAAAAATGCAAAAAAAACGACAAACTGGAAACTGAAGTAAAATGTCTTGTGTCTGTCCCCCGCGCAAGTGGGGGATAGCGCACTTGCAATGCATCAAGTTATACACTAAAAAATACGAATTAATGATGAGAGTACTATATTGCTTGATAATATGTCTGTTGTGCGGCTTGGGGGATGGAAGTCTTTTTGCCCGGTCATTGCCGGGTGTGAAAGTGGAGAATGCAGATGGAAAACTGATTGATATGACTTCATTGGTAGACGGAAAACCGTTTATCCTCTCTTTTTGGGGAGTGACGTGCAAACCTTGCATAACGGAACTGAACGCTTTGAATGAGGTGATGGAGGATTGGCGCAAAGAGGTCGATTTCAATATCGTTGCCGTTTCCATAGACGACAGCCGGTTTACTTCGCGTGCCCGTTCGATGGCAAAAGGGTTCGATTGGCGTTTTACGTGTGTCTTCGATAAGAATCAGGATTTGAAGCGTGCGCTGAACGTATCTTTCACTCCGCATACCTTTATTATTGACGGCAAGGGTAATATTGTCTATTCGCATACCGGATATACTCCGGGCAGTGAGAGTGAGTTGCTGGAGAAACTAAAGGAACTGCAAGAAAAATGAAAAAGGTAATCGTTTTATGTAATGTATTGGGAGCGGCAGCTTCGCTTTACGCGCAAGAACCGACCGATAAGGGAACGCTGACGGGGAGTCTGGAGACGAATAATATTTATTACGTGAAGGATAATAAGTTGGATGCATCATCGGTCGCCAGTCCGGACGATCATTTCGGGTCTAACAATTATCTGAAAGTGGATTATACTAAAGGACACTTTTCTGCCGGCGTACAGTTGGAAGGGTATCTTCCTGCTTTGCAAGGGTATGACTATGCCATTTACGGCAATGGCAAACGGACATTGCTGGGTACCAAATACATCCGCTGGGAAGATGATAACTTCGGATTTCAGGCGGGTGACATATTCGACCAGTATGGTAGCGGACTGATTTTCCGTAGTTACGAAGACCGCACTTTGGGATTCAATAATTCCATTGAAGGAGTGGGAGGGCATTATAGGTACAAAAACTATGTTTCGCTGAAAGCGATGTATGGGCGTCCGCGTTTGTATCTCGATTATGCGAGCTCTTCTGTGCGCGGAGCGAATGTGAATCTTTCCGTTTCGGATATTTTAGGATGGAAAGATCTGAATTTCAATCTGGAAGGAAGCTACGTCAATCGCTATGAAGACCTGAAAGACAATCCCGATTTCGTTGACAAACTCGCTACTTCCAACTTGGATATGCGTGCCGTGGGAGGAAGTTTAGGATGGAAGGGGCTGGATGCCCGTGTGGAATATGTGGATAAAGGAAAAGATTTACCGTCGGCCGCTTCGGTGGAAATGGTGAAAGGAAAGGCCATATTGGCAGAATTGGGATATACCTATAATAGCTTTTCGGCTTTGGCTACATTTCGCAGGCTTGAGAATATGAACACCATGTTGACACTGACTGGCGAAGGAAGCGGAAATGTGCTGAACTATCTGCCGGCTTTGACCCGGCAATACACCTATATGTTGGCAAATCTGAATCCGTATCAGACGA
>CAKUYM010000083.1 GCA_934716785.1 uncultured Bacteroides sp.
GTCTTGGACAGTGAAAAGTCATGGGTGTACCAGGGCTGCGCGTAATTCTCCGGAATATTGGCGACAGCTTCATACCGTTCGCCTGTATAAATGAAACTGTAGTTGCAAGACCATGTCCCGTAGCTCCCGTTGAGAATGACGGAACCGCCATGCCAGGGAATATAAGGAATCTGACCTCCATACCATTTACTGCTCGGGTCGGTGAAATCCTGTGCTTTCTGATAGGTATAATTGAGGAGAGTGCCGAGCGTCACCTTGCCGAATCCCCATTCTCCCCGTATGGCTGCGTCTACTCCTCGGATTTCTACATGCCCGAGGTTGATCATCGTCCATCGGAACTGGTTGGAGGTAGGCATAGCGATGATTTTATCATCTACTTCGTTATAGTAACCGTCTACTTGCACACTTAGGCTTTTCAGCCACCGGCCGTTCCATTGTTGAGAGAACGTGATGCCCAAATCGTACTGGGTGGTATATTCCGGCTTTAAGTCCTTATTGCCAATGAAAGTATAATACAAATCATTGAGAGTCGGCATGCGGAAAACTCTTTTATAAAAGGCGCGTATATTCAGAGGAAGTTTCGCCGATGGTTGCCAAGTGGCTATGACGGACGGAGTATATTCGTTTTTTGTGCCCGCATCGGTCCCTTTTGTGCGCGTCTTGTCGTTGACATGGGTATATAGCAGACTCGCCTGCAATATGAAACGGTTGAAGTCAAAGGAGGTGGCGGCAGAAGTCAGGATTGTATTGCGGGTTGGATAGACAAAATCAATAAGGTCGGCATGTAATGTATTCCACTGAAAATCATTGGACAGTGACATGCTCCACCAAGGAAAGATGGTGAACAGGTGGGCGGCTGAGGCATAGATTTCTTGCTGCCTGTAGTGATTGTCTACATACATGGTGGTGACATCCAGTCTGGGGTCGGACGAATAATGGAGATAATCATATGCATATTTACCGTTTGCCAATAGGCTGTACCAAGGTTTGAAGTAATTCTGGAAAGAACCTTGTACAAACAGGTTGGTATCCCACTGCCGGTCTTGGTGGCGGAACTTGCCCGGCTCTTCTCTTACGGCAGCTCCGGGATATCCCCGCTCCGAATTGTACAGATATGCCTTGGCCTTCCATTCTCCTTGGGGGATTTTCCCGAAGAACGCATTCTCCAAACGCAGCATTCTTACGTCTCCATTTTTGCGGACAGCCGTAGTGTCATAGCCGTCTTTCTTGGCGTATGTGAATTTATACCGTCCGGATGTGTACATATACTCCGTGCTGACGGAACTGCTTATCCGTTCGTTGAACCGATGCTCCCAGAGTACTGACGGATTGATGGTGGAGAATGAACCTCCTTTCACTCCGATGTTCAGGTTGTTTTTCTTTTCTCCTTTGAATGTCGGCTTTCGTGTTTGCATATATATGGCGCTTGCGGAGCTATAATCTTTGGCGGGTTGAAAGATGGCGCTTTTCTGACCGTTGTACAGTGAGATGACCTCCATATTGTCTAACGAGAATCGGCCTAAATCGACAACTCCGTTTTGTGCATTTCCTAATTCAATGCCATCATAAAACACACCGACGTGGTGGCTGCCCATACTTCGTATATTGACGGTCTTCAGTCCTCCGATACCTCCGTAATCTTTTATCTGGACTCCGGAGAAGTAGCGCAGGGCATCGGCCACCGAATAGACATTGAGCTTCTCCAGTTCTTTGCCCGACAATATCTGTACCGGCGACATCTTTTTTTGCATTCTGTTGCTGTAGATAGTGACTTCCTGAAGTTTGAGGAGCGTATCAGACAGCGATGTCTGATGCTGCACCTTGGACTGGGCTATGGCAGGCAATGTGATGAATAGAGACAGCACCCCGCATAATATCCAACGTAAATGAATACGACGGTTGTATGAATTGTAGGAATGGACTTGAACATGAAGCATATCTATCTTTTGTTTTATAGGTATAAAAAATCCGTTTGTCCAGATCTGGCTCGATCTACACAAACGGATATATAATAATAGCTATTATACCAAATAAAAGATAATTGCTTATTTTCTATTTGACCACTACCCGAAATCCCGCAGGTGTAAATCAGAGCATCAAGGCAGGTCTTCTGACTCATCCCATTTTTTTGCAACGCCTTCCCGGATTTTTTATCCAGTGACTTTCGTGTTGCAACTTAGCTCTCTGATTACAAAAAGCGGAGATTTACAGCAGCAGGTTCTGTTGCCGGTTTGCACGGCATTCCCTTTTAATTCCTTAGACAATATATAAGTTGTGTAAGGAAACCTTAACGACACAAAGTTAGAAAGTTTTTATTAATTAGTCCGCTTTTTTCGCTAAAAAATCAGACCAATAATAAAATAAGCATTATCCCAACGACAGAATCAACAACTGCGCTGTCAGCACTCGCAGAAACATCGTGAGCGGATACACCGTTGCATAACCTACTGAAGGAGCATCGCAAGATGTCAGGTCATTCGAGTAAGCCAATGCAGGCGGGTTCGTTGTAGCACCGGATAGGACACCGATCAGCGTGAAGTAATTCAGCTTGCAGTAGTACCGCCCTATCAATCCGGCTATCAGTAGTGGCACAATCGTGATAATGACTCCGTATCCTACCCATACATATCCACCGTCATAAATAATTGTATCCACAAAACCTTTACCTGCCCCCAAGCCTACACAGGCGAGGAAGATGGAAATACCGATTTCGCGCAGCATCAGGTTGGCACTCATCGTTGTGTAAGTAATCAGTTTGTATTTCGGACCGAAACGGCTGATAAGGATAGAGACGATAAGCGGACCGCCCGCCAGTCCCAATTTTACCGGTTGCGGTATTCCGGGGAATGCAAAAGGCAGGCTGCCCAAGATACAACCCAATGCGATACCGATAAAGATAGGAATCAGATTCGGATGGTTCAGACGTTTCATCGAGTTACCGAGCACCTTTTCGGTATGTGCCACGGCGAGTTCCGAGCCGACGATTGTGACGCGGTCACCCATTTGCAGCTGCAACTGCGGTGTGGCTACAAGGTCTATTCCCGAACGGTTGACGCGGGTAATATTTGCTCCGAAGTTATTCCGTATCTTCAGTTGGGAGAGTGTCTTGCCGTTCAGCTCAGGCTTGGTGATCAAGATGCGGCGTGAAATGAGCTGGTCGTCCTGTCCCCATTCCATTTGAACCTCTTTCCCGAAGAACACGGTGATGGCCTCTATATCGACCGGAGTGGAGATTACCAATATGACATCTCCTACATGTATTATTGTTTCAGAAGTAACCAGTTCGGTTTCATGACCGGCTTGGTGTCTGATGCGTGAAATCACGAACTTACGGTTCATCAACGGTCTCAGGTCTCTTATTTTGATACCGTCCACCGATTCGTTTCTCACCTCGATAGAGACGGGGCGTACGGTAAGTTCCTGCAAATGTCCCAATCCTATTTCCGCTTCTTTTTCTTCTTGCGGAGTATTGATGCGCAGGATATACTTCAAGGCAAGTAATGTAAGTATGATACCCACTACACCCAGCGGATAGCAGACCGCATATCCCAAAGCGATTTCGGGGGCATCTATACCGTTCAGGTCACTGTTGGCCTGTTGTGCAGCTCCTAATCCGGGAGTATTGGTGACAGCTCCCGACAAGATACCAACCATTGTCGTGATTGGAATTCCGGTGGTATAATGCAGGATAACGGTGATTCCCACGCCCAATGCCACGACCAATGTGGCAAGCATATTCAGTGTGAATCCTCCTTTTTTGAATGCCGAGAAAAATCCCGGACCTACTTGCAGACCGATTGAGTAAACGAACAGAATCAATCCGAACTCCTTGAGGAAGTGGAGCAGATGCTCGTCCAGATTCATGTTGAAATGACCGAACACGATTCCTACAAAGAGTATCCAAGTGACTCCCAATGATACTCCCCGCACTTTGATTTTTGCCAAAATGATTCCGAAAGCTATGGTCAGCGACAGAATCAACACGGAGTGTGCTACTCCGCCACCCCAAAGATTTGGGTATCCTTCGAATAGGTTTCTTAGAATTTCCATTTTTATTATAATAAAAAATCAGAATGATAAAAGAATCAGATGATTAATGGCTATCTGAGCCAATTCGGGCGGCAAAGATAGCTAATTTATGTGGAACCTGTATAAATACTTAATATTTATTTTATACATCCTCTGCTTCTCCGCCGGGCATCCGTCTGCCTGTTTATCTGATGCGTACTTTCATCTCTCTTGCATCGAACGTGACTGCTTCATTCCGGAAAAGCCTTTCTATATGGCCGCTTGCCACCATCTCCGAGGTAGGCAGGGCATACATATGTGGGGTGTCTATCAGTAGGATGGAGTCGCAAAGTGATAGGGCGATGTCGAGATCGTGGGTGGAGAATAATATACATTTCTTTTTCTCCTGCGTCAGTTTTTTCAGAAGCAGGCAAAGCTCATATCGGCCGGGTAAGTCCAGAAAAGCAGTAGGTTCGTCAAGCAGAATGACGGGAGTGTCTTGTGCGAGGGCGCGGGCAATCATAATTCGCTGACATTCGCCGTCGGACATTTTATCCATTGTCTTATCCGCATATCCGGACATGCCGACCAGTTGCATGGCATCGTCCACCCGCTTTTGGTCTTCCGGTTGCAGCCTGCCGATCCAGTCGGTGTAGGGGGCGCGTCCCAAAGCTACTACATCCTTGCAACGGAGATTGGCGATGCGCACTTTATCGGTGGTGACAAAGCTGATATTCCGTGCCAATAGTTCCGGTTTCAGTGTAGTTACATTCTCCCCTTGTAGGACAATCTCTCCCGCTTGGGGCTTTTCGAGTCCCGCCATGGCACGGAGCAGAGTACTCTTGCCCGTTCCGTTCCGTCCCAACAGGGCAACGAGCTGCCCGTCCGTAATTCGGGCGTTTATCGTTTCCAGCAGTGTACGCTGTCCATATCCTAATGTCAGTCCTTTAAATTCTATCATCTGATAATGTGCAAGTTTTTAGCGATTACCCATAAAATGACCGGAACGCCGAGCAAGGCAGTGATACAGTTGACCGGAAGCAGGAATTGCTTGGCGATGATGTCGCAGAGAAGCATGCTGATGAGCCCAGTCAGTACGGTACCCGGAACGAGTATCCGGTGGTCGGCATTGTTGAACAGCAGTCGGGTGACATGCGGTACCGCCAAGCCGATAAATCCCACCGGACCGCAGAAAGCGGTGACTGTTCCCGTCAGCAATGCCGTAGATACAAAGATAAGCGCCCGTGAGCGTTTGATGTTCATACCCATCGTCCGTGCATAGTTCTCGCCGAGCAGCAGTAGGTTCAGCGGTTTGATACAGGCTACGGAAATCAGTATGCCGATGCACAGCATGGGTAGCATGATGCTCAGTTGGGTGACGGTGATATGGCTAAGAGACCCCATTGACCAGAGTGTGAACATTTTCAGCTGTTCGGCCGAACTCAGATATTGCAGAATTTGAATGATGGCACCTGCCACATAGCCTATCATCACCCCCATAATCAGCACGCCGAGAATGTTCTTCACTTTCCGGCTGATAACGGCTACCCCCAACAAGATTATGGCAGTTCCCGCCCAGCCGGAACCGACGATGCCCAACGACTGAAGTATCGGAAACTCAGCCCATCCGAGCAACGGAGCACCCAATATGAACAGTGCTACGCCTAACCCCGCGCCGGAACTGACTCCTAACAGGTAAGGATCAGCCAATGGATTTTGGAACACTGTCTGCATCTGCAATCCGCTGACGGATAGCGCTATTCCTATCACAGCCGCTACCACTACCCGTATGAAGCGGATAGATAGGAGAATGTTGCGCGTCATTTCATCACACTCGCCCCCGGTGAGTACAGCCCATACCTTGGAGACGGGAATATACGTATCTCCCGTTGCCATGTCCGCCAGCAGCAACAGAAAGGCGGTTATGCCCAGTATGATGAACAAAAAGGTAGTACGTCTGTCAGGCTGTCTCATTCTAAATGTCTGTAGTAATAAAGCGAATCGGATACGAGTTCGGGGTGAAAGATATGAATCAGGTCGCGCAATACGATATCGGGGCGTACCACTGCGGATTCCCAGTAGTCATTGCCTCCAGTCGGTGTTGTCCGCAGGTTATTGTTGTAGACAGTCCTTTCGCGAACAGCCTTGGCATCTGCGAATTTTGGATTGACAGCCTTGAGTTCATCCAGTGTAGAAACCATGCCGACGTTCATCCAGTAGTCGGCTTTTTGTATCAGACTATAAGCCGTTTCCAATCCGATGGGGGTGGAGCTGTTGGATGTGTTTTCCTTGTAGATGTAATCTGCGCCGGCATCCGTTATCAACTGTGCCATGTAGCTGTGTGCGGACGGCATCACCCAACTGTCATTCCACGGAATGTTGAACATGACGGTGGGGCGTTGCCCAACCGATTCCGTGAGTGCTTTCAGGGCTTGATAGCGTTGAGGAATTTCGCGGAATATCTCGATGCCTTTCTCCCTACTGTCCGTCAGTTCGGCGAGGGCTACCAGCCATTCGGCTTTACCGAGTGGCGATTCCTCCAGATATTCTCCTACATACATATAAGGTATGGATAGTTCTTTCAACTTGTCTGTAACGGCGGTCTGCGCATCTCCGATGCCATATAGCAGGACAACGTCCGGTTTCAGTCCCAATAGCAGTTCGTAATTCATCTCTATCCCCATGTCCTTGACAGAATCTTTGTGGGCGAGAATATACGGATTTGATACATAGTCAATGCCCGATACTCCGACAATCCTGTCCACTTGTCCCAAAGCGTCGAACATGGCGATGTAGGAAGAGGCCATACATACGATGCGTTTCACTCCGGCAGGGATGGTAGGTCCGTCGAATCCGGCAGGCGCTTGTTCGCCGTTGCGTGAAATGAAATAAGACATTTCCACATCCTTGGCTCCTTGCCACGGGTTGTAAACTTGGATAAGCGTGCTGGCAGCATTCTCCGCCCCCGTAATCTTGAATCCGGTTGCATATTCGGGTGTATAGACATCCTGTCCGAAAGCCTCTAAAGACGTCTTCTTGTTGGATATGCAACTGCTACCCAGAAAGAGAAGACAAAGCAAAGCGAAGATTGAAATAGGCGATTTCATCTTTATCCGTGTGTCTTTTAAATGAATAAATAATTTCGGTGTCCGGGGATTGACATTGTGGGACAAAGATAATTATCTTTGGAGATATTATGTATCTTTGCAACCAAAACTTATAGATAAAATATGAACAGACATGATAGTATGCGGTTGAGAAGCAGAGGATGGGCGGTGGTTTGCCTTTTGCTGCTTCTTGTTTCTTGCGGCCGGAAGAATAAAAGCAATGTGCAGGCTGTTGAGGCAGCGGTTAGCGTTTCTGATTCCTCCCGAATCATTATTCCGGAATATGCCGAAGGTTTCGAAGTGCGGTATGTAGAGGGAGGATGCTTGGTGACCATACAGGACCCGCAGAAAGAGAAAGGCAAAGGAGAAGTTTACCGGTATGCACTGGTCAGGGATAAGGAAGCCTTTGCGAAGAATAAAGTGTCTGATGACTATGCGGTGCAACCTGTGCCAGTTAAGAATATCATTTGCATGACTTCATTGCAACTGTCCAATTTCATCAAACTGGACGAGCTGGATCATGTGGTAGGCATCACAAGCACCCGTCATTTATTTAATAAGGAGGTGAACCGTCGCCTGAAAGAGAAGAAAATCCGCAAGATAGGGATAGAGGGAAACTTTGACAATGAAATCATTATCTCCATGAATCCGGATTTGATTCTGATTTCTCCGTTCAAGCGAGGAGGATACGATGCGTTGAAAGAGGTAGGCATTCCTTTGGTTCCGCATTTGGGGTATAAGGAGAATTCTCCCCTCGGACAGGCGGAATGGATTAAGTTTATCGGGCTGCTGATTGGGGAGGAAGAGAAGGCGAACGCAATCTTCGATTCGATAAAGACGGAATATAACGCTTTGAAGCAGTTGACTGTAAAGATTGAAAAGAAACCGGTCGTATTTAGCGGTGAGCTGCGGGGTGGCAACTGGTATGCCGTGGGAGGACGCAATTTCCTTGCACAGCTCTTCCGGGATGCCGGTGCCGATTACTTCCTCAAAGACGATCCGAATACGGGTGGGGTGACATTAGACTTTGAGACTGTCTACAGTCGTGCGGAAAGTGCTGATTATTGGCGGATATTGAACAGCTATAACGGCACGTTCACTTACGATGCCTTGAAAGCGGAGGATTCCCGCTATGCTGATTTCCGCGCATTCAAGGACAAAGGCGTGATTTATTGCAATCTCAAGGAGAAACCTTATTATGAGAATGTCCCCACCCATCCGGAAGTGCTGTTGAAGGATTTGATTAAAGTATTCCATCCGGAGCTTCTGCCGGATTATACTCCGGTCTTCTATGAGCTTTTAAAATAAGAAGAATTATGAAAATAAAATAAGAAGAATATGAAAACCCCTGTCTGGTTGTTGATGCTTCTGCTGGTCGGATTGATATTTTTTCTTTTCTTCCTGAATCTTGTATTGGGGTCCGTGCCCATACCGTTTCGTGCTGTATGGGATATTTACTTGTGGGGAGATCATGAAAATCATATTTGGGCCAATATCATCTGGAAATCGAGAATGCCACAGGCAGTCACCGCACTGGTTGCCGGAGCAGGATTGTCAGTCAGCGGATTGCAGATGCAGACCGTTTTCCGAAACCCGTTGGCGGGTCCTTCCGTTTTGGGAATCAGTTCCGGGGCAAGCATGGGTGTGGCCTTTGTCGTTTTATTGTCGGGTAGCCTTGGAGGGGTGGCGTTGAGCAGCTTGGGGCTGATCGGCGAATTGGCACTGACGGTTGCCGCTATTGCGGGAGCGCTGTCCATTATGGCACTTATCGCTTTCGCCTCACAGAAAGTGAAGGGGAATGTGACCTTGCTGATTATCGGTGTGATGATAGGCTACGTGGCGAATGCCGTGATTGGAGTATTGAAGTTTTTCAGTGTCGAAGAAGACATCCGTGCATATGTCATTTGGGGATTGGGAAGTTTTTCTCGTATTTCGGGCGACCAGTTGTTTCCATTCCTTTGCACGATGGCCGTTCTTCTTCCACTCTCTTTTCTGTTGATAAAGACATTGAATCTGTTGTTGCTCGGAGATAGCTATGCACGGAATTTAGGCTTGAATATCAAGCGTGCGCGTCTGTTGGTCATCTCCTGTTCGGGCGCTTTGGTGGCGATTGTTACCGCCTATTGCGGTCCGATTATTTTTTTAGGACTGGCTGTGCCGCATCTTTGCCGTGCTCTGTTCCGCACTTCCGACCATCGTATATTGATGCCCTCTTCTTTGTTGGTAGGGGCAGCAATGGCGCTGTTGTGCAATCTGATAGCCCGTATGCCGGGATTTGAGGGCGCTTTGCCTGTCAATTCCGTTACGGCTCTGGTGGGTGCACCGGTGGTGGTGTCGGTGTTGTTCCGCAAGCGTAAGGGAGAGGTGAACGAATGATAAATCATAACAGACCGGAACGTAACATGCAAAAGCAAGAAACCATAACTATCAGAAATTTGACCACGGGCTACAAGGGAAAGCATAAAACGCATATCGTGGCACGTGACATAAATGCAGGCATTTATGCCGGCGAACTCACTTGCCTGCTTGGTGCCAATGGAGCGGGCAAGTCCACGTTGTTGCATACACTGTCCGGTTTTCTTCCGAAGTTGTCGGGGGAGATTCGGATAATGGGGAAAGAAGTTGAGAAATACTCTGACGCAGATATGTCGAAAGTGGTCAGTGTGGTGCTGACAGAAAAGTGCGACTTGCGCAACATGTTGGTGGAAGAGATGGTGGCATTGGGAAGAAGTCCTTATACGGGCTTTTGGGGAGTGCTGAAAAAGGGGGATAAGGAAATCGTTTCTCGTGCGATAGCCGGTGTGGGGATAGAGGCGTTGGCCGGTAGGATGATGCATACGCTGAGTGACGGCGAAAAGCAAAAGGTGATGATTGCTAAAGCATTGGCGCAGGAGACTCCTGTGATTTTCTTGGATGAACCTACTGCTTTCCTTGATTTTCCGAGCAAGGTGGAGATGATGCAACTGCTGCACCGGTTGTCTCGTGATATGGAGAAGACTATTTTTATGAGTACGCATGACCTTGAACTGGCTTTGCAGATTGCCGATAAAGTGTGGATGATGGACAAAGAGAACGGTGTGACTATCGGAACTCCCGAAGACTTGGCGTTGAACGGTACACTGAGTAACTTCTTTTCCCGTAAAGGAATCATGTTCGACCAAAATACGGGACTGTTCAAAATCAACAATGAATATTCTGTGAAGATGCATCTCGAAGGGCATGGTCAAAAGTATGCAATGGTAAGGAAGGCGCTTTTGCGGAATGGAATCTTGGCAGGACGCGAGGTTGAATCTGATGTTTATATAGAGACAGGCAATCTGCAGACGGAGGGCTTCTTGCTGCATTTGCCGGAGAATGAAGTTCGAAAAGCCGAGAGTATTGAAGAATTACTCAAGTTGGTTACCGATTGTAAGTTGCTTACCAATTAAGTAAGTCTGCAATTAGGTAAGTTCGCAATTAATTAAATTCGCAATCAATTAAGTTCGCAATCAGTCAGGTGTATGCAATCAATTGGAGTGCAACTGATAGGAAATCTCTCCGGTCTCATCAATCAACAAAATGGTGAGTTCTCCTTCTGCGAGAAGTGGTGCGCAATGCGCAATGCATAGCTGCACTAACTTATTAAATAACACGTCCCTATCACGCCTGTCAGATATTCCCCACAATTCGCGGGCAAGCGTCATTCGTTCAATTAACGCTAAAGTCTCATTTGAACAACTGCACTGAATGGCTATCTCCTTTAAAAAGCCTTTGTTCATTACCACTTTTTTGCTATGAGTATCGAGATGTCCTTCCGCCAGCTTTACCGCTTTCCCTATCATAATCCCCATACTGACCTTTCGGAAACCGGTTTCAGCAGCTATCTTTAACGTCTCTCCGATAAAGTTCCCGTAATGCACAAAAGCCTGTGGGGGAAGACTCGGATAGATATTCCTAACAAACTTCTCACTTTTGGCACCTGAATTGATGACCAACCGCTCCGTACCGACTGCATAGGCCACTTCCACCTCTTTGCGGATAGCGTCAATGAACGCTTCCGAAGAAAAAGGCTTCACGATGCCCGAAGTCCCGATAATGGAGATACCACCGACAATTCCCAATTTCGGGTTGAATGTTTTCTGTGCCAATTCTTCTCCGTCGGGGACACTGATTGTTACGTCCAACCCTCCACCGTAAAGCTGGGACAACTCATTGGTCATCATCTTTCGGGGAGTGGAATTGATGGCAGGCTCACCGACAGCTAATCCCAATCCGGGGAGCGTGACTTTTCCTACTCCTTTTCCTTGCAGGAAATGTATGCCGGGAGAATCGGAGAAAGATACGGTGGCTACTATCTGATGACCGTGGGTCACGTCCGGATCATCTCCGGCATCCTTGATGACACAGGCGGTGGCGGTATTCTCATCCGTTTTTTCCACCTTATATATAGGCAGGCTCACCGTCTCTCCATCCGGCAGCGTCACTTCCATGTTTTCCTCAAAACATTCCTCCGTCAATGCGAGCAGGGCGGCTTTGGCTGCGGCTGTTGCGCAGGTGCCGGTAGTAAATCCGCTTCTTAGCGCATAAAATCCTGGCACATTTTGCTCCACAGCCCGTCTCAATCCGTATTTCCCGTTTACGACGATAAAGCCATCGGGCAGGGGAGGGCGGCGTACTACATAAATTTTGATGCCGTTCTTCAGAGCTGCCTCTATCTTTTCGGTGAAGCCACCCGATACACCGCTTTCTTTCGTGATAATCGCTTGTGGCGAAAGCTGCTTGAAAAGAAGTGCTTCGTCCTCTCCGGGTTGATAGAAAATCAGTTTCTCTTTGGGGAATCCGGCCTTTACGGCAATGTCTATGGATTCCTGTCGTTCCAGAACCCGGAAGATGCAGTCGTGCTCTTTCCAAAAGCCTTGTAGTTTGGCAATGGTTTGAGTGCCGGTAAGTGCCAACAGTTTTCCGATGCCGTCCTGCTTCATGCGGGCAACGGCATCCTCGAAATCATCACACAGGATGATGCCTTCCGACAACTTCGGATAGATACGCTCCAGACGCACAACCTTTATCTCTAACTCTTTCGCAGCAAGAGAGATATTCGTATGGAGCTGTCGGGCAAACGGGTGCGCGGCGTCTACTATCAGCCGGATATTGTGTTCGCGGCAGAAAGAAATGATGCTTTCCGAGTCCATGTTGCCGGTCAGCCGTCTCATATTCCGGCACGTGATTTCCTGCAGTGTGCCCCGTGTAGAATAATAAAAGGGCTGTCCGGCTTCATCGAGGGTCTCGGCTGCGATGCGCCCCTCTGTCGTTCCTCCGAAAATCAGTATCATGGCCGGAAGAGATGTTTGAATTCATCGGCATATAGTCTGGACTCTCCGTCTCGATGGTCGATGGCATTACCGACTACGAGCAGGGTGGTGAGAGTCAGATGATTGTCGCGGACAATCCGGGCGAGATCCTTCAGCTTGCCACGGTATATCTTCTCTTCTTTCCAGGTGAGCTTGTAGCAGGCGGCTACGGGCGTCTCAGGCGGGTAGGCCTGCAGGAGCTCTGCTTGCACCTGCTCCACGATGGCTGCGCTGAGGTAGATACACATTGTGCTTTGCGAGCGTGCCAGCAGGTGCAGCTTCTCTTTTTCGGGCATGGGCGTTCGTCCCTCTCCGCGAGTGAGGATAATGCTTTGCACCTCTTCGGGGATGGTGAACTGTGACTTGAGGGCAGCGGCTGCGGCTTGGAAGGAAGAGATGCCGGGGGTGATGTGATACCTCATCCCGTATTGGTCGAAGAATGCCATCTGTTCGGCAATGGCCCCATAAATGCACGGGTCGCCGGTGTGGAGGCGTACCACAAACAGCCCCTTGTCATAGAAAGACTTCATAAGAGCGAATTGCTCTTTCAGAGTCATGTCTGCCGAACTTCTGACGGTTGCTCCCGGTTTGGCGTAATATGTCAGTTCGCGTGGCACCAAGCTGCCGGCATAAAGAATGAGATCGGCCTTTTCGAGCATTCTTTTGCCTCTTACCGAAATCAGCTCCGGGTCGCCCGGACCGGCTCCCACAATCTCTATATGGCCGTTGTTGCGGTCGCTATCGGCAGAAAGCGCCACGGCAAAAGTGAAATTATTTCCTTCGGACAGTATTCCTTTTTGCTTTTCCATCAGCAATCTGCCATAATCGGAAGCACGGATGGCGGTACTCTCTGCCACCCCGTCGACGCCTGTCACCTCTTTTACCTTCGGCGAGGGATTCGGAACGTTGATGTCCGCCAGTTCTTCGGCTTTATAGATATGGAGCTCGCTGTTGGAGAACTGTGTGTGCAGTTCCGCAATCAGCGGCTCATCTTTTTTCAGTTCAATCGTTGAGATGCTTTTTACGGCAAGTGGAGAAAGGTGTTGCCGTGTCAATGCATCTTTTATATACATGCTGACTCCCTGTGGAGAACAGTCTTTCTTGCAGCCTACCCCGATATGCAGCACAGGCGGATAGAATTGCAATGTAGGGATGGGAACGTCATACTCCCACGGACCCACTGTGATGAGCAGCCGGTATTCGTCCAGCGGGATATCTTCCAATCTGTAATAGATATCCGTATGTTCCGGACAACTTCGTTCAAGCTCGTCTGTACCTTTATCCCTGATGCTGAGAAGCAAGGCTGTCTTTTCTTTGTTCACAAATCGAAAAACGGCGTGGTTCATGGAGACAGGTGTTGCCGAGGTCCGCCATCCGTAGCGGGAGGCAAGCGTATCCAAAGCCCACAAGTTCTGGTTGTCACTTTGGGTGGTGACAACGGCTTCTCCGCCGGTGATTCCCGCAACGATCCGTGCCAGTTCATTACCGCCGCCGATGTGTCCGGACAGTACGGAGATAACAAAATGTCCGGTACTGTCAACGTTGATTACAGCCGGATCGGCATATTTGCTCCGGATACAGGAAGCGATGCTTCTCACACAAATGCCCAGTGCACCGATAAAGACGATTGCCTTGAAATCGGAGAAATGCTCTTTCATGAACCCGCTGTATGAGGTGATTGTCTCGCATCCTTCCGCTTTTCCTTTTAGGTATATGGCAGATTCTGCCAACTCTCTGCTTATATTC
>CAKUYM010000084.1 GCA_934716785.1 uncultured Bacteroides sp.
TTCCTTCATAAGAATATATCACGCAGCCCACCTGGTCGCCCTCATTAACAGGGGCGGCAATATTCTCACTTAATTCTTTCAGTTTCCGCTCATCACTGACGATGGACAAGGCTACATCCATCAACGTGCTTTCTGCTTCACTGTCTTTGACGTAGATCGCTGCCTGCTTGTTCACCAGTGCCAATGCATTCTTAGTCTGATGGTCTTCCGCTACATTGGACGAAGGCACTAAGATGACCGGCTTGTGGAGAAGACAGAATTCGGAGATGGAACCTGCTCCCGCACGGGAAATAACGAGGTCGGCTGCCGCATAGGCTGCTGCCATATCCTTAATGAAATCTGTGATGTGCAGGTTGGGGAGTTCTCCGGCTGCTTTTACGGCTTCCGTCACTTGCGGATAATAGTATTTCCCTGTTTGCCAGATGAATTGTATGTCACTGTTCTCTTTGATAGTCGCCAATCCGGCTATCAACGTATTGTTGATGGTGCGTGCTCCCAAACTACCGCCTACAATAAGAATTGTTTTCTTGCCTGGTTGCAGATTGAAAGAACGCAATGCATCTTCTTTGGACGTCATGTTCTTCGTCAAGTTCTGCCGCACCGGATTTCCGGTCATTATAATCTTGTCTGCGGGAAAGAACTTTTCCATTCCGTCATAAGCCACGCAAATCTTTCGGGCTTTCTGCGCTAATAGCTTGTTGGTGACTCCGGCATACGAGTTCTGTTCTTGTATCAGAGTCGGGATACCCATCATTCCGGCAGTCTTTAGGGTAGGACCGCTGGCATAGCCACCGACACCCACCGCCACCTGTGGACGGAAGTTCTTGATAATGCTGCGCGCTTTCCACTGACTGCGTATCAGTTTTAGGAGCACCGCCACGTTCTTCCATAAATGTTTGCGGTCGAAGCCGGCTATCGGCAATCCGATAATCCGGTAGCCTGCATCGGGAACCCGTTGCATCTCCATACGTCCTTCGGCTCCTACGAACAGAATTTTGGCGTCAGGGCGCAGTTCCATTATAGCGTTCGCAATAGAGACGGCAGGAAAAATATGTCCCCCTGTACCTCCACCGCTGATAATAATTCTAAGTTCTTTTTCCATTTTAATCCTTTCTTTCTATCCTTCGTTCATCCTTTCCGTTCATCCTTTATGCATCCTTTCCCGGTATAGTCATCATCTGTCAGCCGTTTTTGTTTATATCGTTCTCATCTTCAAATTTGGCATCGCTATTCAGAATGGGAGCGGTAGGCTCGGCGGCGGTTTGCACCTCAGAACCGGTTGCTGCATCCGTGACTATCTGTAACTGCATCTGCGCGTCATGCTTTTTCTGTTCTTCGAGACGAGCGGTATATCGGCTTACGCTTAATATCATTCCGATATAGGCACAGTTGATTAGCGTACTTGTACCACCCTTGCTGATTAGCGGCAGCGGCTGTCCGGTGACGGGGAATAGTCCGACGGCAACCATCATATTCAGCATCGCCTGTGATACTAACAACAGGGCAATGCCCATGACAAGGAAAGCTGGGAAAGTCCGTTCGCATTTCTGGGCGATTCGTCCGGCTCGCATCAACAGGCATAAGTAAAGGAATACAACGAAGATGCCTCCTATCAGCCCCATCTCTTCGATGACAATGGCAAAGATAAAGTCGGAGAATGCCTGACTGAGGAAGTCGCGCTGTATGGAGTTGCCCGGACCTTTGCCAACTACATTGCTGGTGGCGATGGCGATGCGGGCATGCGCAACCTGTGCGTCTTTGTCAATATCAAATTTGGCGGCAGGTACCTCTTCTTTCTCGAAGAATCCGGAAATACGATTCTGCCAAGTTTCGAAGCGGTGAAGGCCGGGCGTGTTGTGCAGTGTCTTTGCCGGAATGGCCATTAGTATTCCTGCAGCTATTCCACCTGTAAGTGCCAGTATCCCTAACATACCGAGTAACTTTTTCGCCGATACCCGTCCGATGAACATCATCATGCATACCACTCCGAACAACAGCATGGCTGTTGAAAGGTTCTCCGGTGCGATGAGTAGAAATACCAGTCCGGTGAGAATCATGATATATTTAAAGGCGTTCGGGTTGGCTCCATATTCATCCTGCCGTTTGGAGAGGATGAAGGAGACGGCAATGATAACAGCCATCTTTGCCAGTTCCGAAGGTTGGAACTGCAGTCCCATAAAAGTCATCCAGCGGGCAGCTCCGTTGACACGGTCGCCTGTGATGATACCCATCAGCGTGACGAGTGCCAGCAGTATTAGGGAAAGCGGATATAGGAATACCGGAAATACCTGAAACCATTTGTAGGGTATGTTGTGCATGAATACCACTACCACTGCACCCACCATCAGGATGATGGAGTGTTGTGTGATCGGTCCCCAATGGTCGCCGCTTTTGTAAGTCAGCGTTGATGCTGCCGAGAACACCTCGACAATCGAGATGAGGCAGAGACAGAGAAAGATAATCCAGATTACCTTGTCGCCTTTGAATATGTTCTTTAATAAATCCACCTTGTCATTAATCCGTTAAACGTTGTCTAAAGTTCTCTCACGTATTGCTTGAATTGGTCGCCACGGTCTTCGTAACTCTTGAAGAGGTCGAAAGAAGCGCAGCAAGGGCTCAATAATACGGTCTCACCTTTCTTTGCCAGTTTGTAGGCTGCTTCTACGGCATCTTTCATACCGGTCTGCACGTCCGCTACAGGTAGACCGAGGCGGTCGAAGAATTCGTGGAGTTTCTCGTTATGCAGTCCTAAATATACGAGTGCCGAGCACTTCTCACGTACCAGATCTTCGATTTCCGTATAATCGTTTCCTTTATCTTTACCACCGAGAATCAATACCGTCTTGGTGGTCATGCTTTGCAGGGCATACCAGCAGGAGTTGACATTCGTGGCTTTCGAGTCGTTGATAAAATCAATTCCGCGGACACGTGCCACTTTCTCCAAGCGATGTTCTACTCCCTTGAAGTCGGAGAGGGCTTTGCGGATGTTCTCTTTAGCGATGCCTGCCAAGTTGGCGGAGATGCCTGCAGCTAAGGAGTTGTATAGGTTGTGCTGTCCTGTCAGAGCCAGTTCTTCCTGTTCCATATTAAAAGCGATCGGTTCGTTGATTTTCACTTCGTTGTCTTCCACATAGGCGATAGCTCCGTCCTCTTTCACTGCAGCGAACGGATACAGATGTGCTTTCAGACCATGTTTAGCCAGTTCGCGCTTAATGATAGGGTCGTCGTTCCAGAAGATGAAGGCATCATCCTGAGTCTGGTTCTGAGTGATGCGGAATTTGGCGTCGATGTAATTCTGCATGCAATGGTCGTAGCGGTCAAGATGGTCGGGAGTGATGTTCATCAATACGGCGATGTTCGCACGGAATTTATACATATTATCCAACTGGAAAGAACTCAGCTCGATGATGTAATAGTCATGGTAATCCTCGGCTACTTGTAGGGCAAGGCTTTTACCAATGTTGCCAGCCAAGCCGACGTTCAGACCTGCGCTCTTGAAGATGTGGTAAATCAAGGAAGTCGTGGTTGTCTTTCCGTTTGAACCTGTGATACAAATCATCTTGGCATTCGTATAGCGTCCGGCAAACTCAATCTCTGATATGACCGGAGTTCCTTGAACTTTCAGTTTCAGGATAAGCGGGGAGTCATTCGGGATGCCTGGGCTTTTGATAACCTCGTCGGCATTCAGAATGAGTTCTTCGGTGTGGTGTCCTTCTTCCCAGGCAATGTCGTGGCTGTCGAGAAGTTCCTTATACTTGTCCTTGATAGCGGACATGTCCGAAACAAATGTCTCAAATCCTTTTACTTTGGCGAGTACGGCTGCACCTGCACCGCTTTCGCCGGCTCCTAAAATTACTATTCTTTTCATCTACAATAATGTGCATCTTCTTTTTTCAATAGGTAAATTGCTATTGGGCATGCACATCCTTTAAAAGTTAATAATCGGGTTAATACTCTCTATACTGCTATCTTATTTTCAGCGTTATAATCGTGATGGCTGCCAATACAATCGTTACAATCCAGAAACGGACGGTAATTTTCGATTCATGAAACAGTTGGTCGGGCTTGGTGAACTTCACGGTACATCCCGGCTCTACCAAGCTCATGGAAGTACGGAAGTGGTCGTGAATCGGTGTCCGTTTGAATAGCCGTTGCTTTACTCCTTTTCTCTTTCCTGCCTTGTAGTAAGCCCTTTGCAGGATAACCGACAGGTTCTCTACCAGAAATACACCGCAAAGAATAGGTATCAGCAGTTCTTTGTGGATGATGATAGCGAACACGGCGATAATACCGCCGATTGTCAGACTTCCGGTGTCGCCCATGAAAACCTGTGCCGGATAAGCGTTGTACCAAAGGAAACCGATGAGTGCACCGATAAAGGCACAAATATAAATAACCAACTCTTCGGAGCCCGGTATATACATGATATTCAGATAACTTGCAAACTCGATATGCGACGATACATAGGCTAATATGCCGAGCGTGGCACCGATGATGGCGGAGTTTCCTGCTGCCATCCCGTCCATCCCGTCATTCAGGTTTGCGCCATTGGATACGGCAGTGACTACGAAAATGGTGATGATGACGAACAGCACCCATCCCGCCGCTTGTGCATGGTCGCCCATGAAAGCTACCAGATCAGCATAATCAAGGTTGTTGCTTTTAAAGAAAGGGATCGTTGTCTGGGTCGATTTCAAATCTTTCGTTCCGTGTACCACTTCCATCTCCTGTCCCGGTGTATGCACCTCGATATTTTCGCGGATCACCACGTCCGGGCTTAAGTATAAGGTAAGTCCGACAATTAATCCCAAACCTACTTGTCCGATAATTTTAAACTTACCGTGCAGTCCTTCTTTATCTTTCTTGAAGATTTTTATATAGTCGTCTGCGAAGCCGAGTGACCCCAGCCATACGGTGGTTATCAGCATCAATATCATATAAATGTTCCCTAACTTGCCCAATAACAGGCACGGAATGAGAATGGCTACGATTATAATGACTCCGCCCATGCTCGGCACACCCACCTTGTTGACACCGAACGGGTCAATCTTGGCATCACGTTGTGTTTCCGTGATTTGCTTTTTCTTTAGCAGATGGATAAATTTATCTCCCCAGATACTTGAAATAAGCAATGCGATGATCACAGCCATCAACGCACGGAATGAGGTGTAACCAAACATTCCCGCTCCGGGAAAATTGAGCTTGTGCAGCCATTCAAACAGATAATATAGCATGATGAAATTTACTATTTTACAATTTACTACTTACAATTTACTATGCAGGCGACGTTATTGGAATATCTCTTTGAGCACTTCCTTGTCGTCGAAGTGATGTTTCACTCCTTTTATCTCTTGGTAGTTCTCGTGTCCTTTTCCGGCAACGAGTATTACGTCTCCTTTTTCTGCCAGCATACAGGCCGTGCGGATTGCTTCCTTGCGGTCGGCAATGCTCAGTGTCTTTTTCATATCCTCGGCATCGAGTCCTGCCAGCATATCGTTGATAATGTCCTGCGGTTCTTCATAACGGGGATTGTCTGACGTGATGATGACACGGTCGCTGGCTTTGGTCGCTTCTTTTGCCATGATGGGGCGTTTACCCTTGTCTCGGTTGCCGCCAGCACCGACCACGGTGATGACTTTTCCTTTTCCTTCAAGCACCTCATGGATGGCATTCAGCACATTGGTGAGCGCGTCCGGAGTATGTGCATAATCTACGATCGCTGTAAAGCCTTTGGGTGAACGGATGGCGTCGAAGCGTCCCGCTACCGGATGAAGTGTGCTAAGAGCAACGAGCACCTCTTCTTCTTTCCTGCCTAACAGGACAGCGGCACCGAATACAGCCAATAGGTTGGCGGCATTGAACTTGCCGATAAATTGAACCGCCAGTTCATGATTGTTGAAGTCAAGCAACATCCCCTCGAAATGGGATTCCAACACCCGTCCTTTGAAGTCGCTAAGGCTTCTCAATGAATATGTATATACTTTGGAACGCGTATTCTGTGTCATTACCAGTCCGTTTTTATCATCGAGGTTGGTAAGACTGAATGCATCCTTCGGCATATCGTCAAAGAATTTTTTCTTGGCTTTCAGATAGTTCTCTACTGTTTTGTGATAGTCGAGATGGTCGCGGGTGAGATTGGTGAAGATACCGCCGGCAAACTTCAATCCACTGATACGCTTCTGCGCGATGGAATGGGAACTGACCTCCATAAACGCATATTTGCATCCTTCGTCTGCCATTCGTCCCAACAAACGGTTCAACGTGATAGGGTCGGGGGTGGTATGCTCTGTCGGAATAGCTTCATCGTCTATATAATTGCAAACGGTAGAGATCAATCCCACTTTGTATCCGAAATAACGGAATGTATTATATAATAAGGTGGCGATGGTTGTCTTGCCATTCGTCCCGGTGACCCCAACCAACTTCAGCTTGGAAGTAGGATTGCCATAGAATGTCGTGGCAATCTTGCCTGTCGCGTCTTCGCTATCTTTTACTTGTATATAAGTAATACCGTCTACGGGCTCTTCCGGCATATCCTCGCAGAGGATAGCAACTGCTCCTTTACTGATGGCGGCAGGTATATAGGCATGACCGTCGGCCTGTGTGCCGCGCATAGCCATGAACAGGTGTCCGGCTTCAACTAAACGGGAATCGATGTTGATTCCTGTGATTTCTATATCAGAATTTCCGGCTACTTTTACCGGCTGAATTGCTTTCAGTAACTTGCTTAGTAACATAGTTTCTTCTTTAATACTTTATTTATTTTAATGCATCGAAAGGGTTATTGTCTGCCCTTTCTTTACTATCGTTCCGTTGGCTATCGACTGGCTTTTCACTTTGCCGACTCCCACCAAGTGTACTTTCAAACCTTTACTCTCCAATAGATATACAGCGTCTTTTGCTCCCATGCCTATGACGCTCGGTACAAAATTCTGCATATTGCTTCGGCTTTCTAAAACCACTGTCTGGGGCGCTGAATGAGAATTTCCCCAGACTTCCTTTCCTTTGTCGGCTATCTTGCCTTGCACTTGGATGTTCAGATCTTCCAATACCCGTTGTGCTTCCCTCATTTCTCCGGCCTTTACATTCGGGATCACTACGGAATTCGTATCAATTGCATTGCTCAGCGGCAAACGCAAGTCTTTGGCATATACTCTTTCGGCAATTTTGCTGAATACACTACCTGCCATCAAACCACCCGAAGCCGGTAGTCCCGGTTTTTGGATGGAAACAATCATACTGTATTTGGGCGCTTCTGATGGGAAATATCCGCAGAAACTTACAAGATAGTTCGTCCTCCCTGTTTTATATCCGGCTGCTCCTTGTGAAATCTGTGCAGTTCCCGTTTTGCCCGATACGTGGAATTGTTTGCTTCCTGCCGGTTTGGCAAGCCCTTCGCCAACCACTTTTCGTAGTATTTCGCGAATCTGTGCCAAAGTCTTATCTGAGCAAATTTTCGGATTAATAATTTCCGTTGGATACTCTTTCACAATTTCCCCGTCCTTAACCGCGGCTTTTACGAATTTAGGACGTACCGTAACGCCATTGTTTGCTATCCCATTGTAGAACGTAAGAATGTTGATCGGTGGAATCTGCGTCTCATAACCGATGCTCATCCAAGGAAGAGCTGTCTTTGAAAAATAGCTTCTTTCCTTCGGCCCGCGGATATTTGGCTTTCCTTCTCCCGCTATTTGCAAATGGAGCGGCTGATCGATACTCATACGTCTCAGCCCATCGATGAACTTCTGTGGATTGCTACCATAGAAGTGGTCTATGATATAAGAAGTGCCGATATTGGAAGAAACCTCCAATATTTCGGTGACAGTCAATTTGCCGTATCCTCCACGATGCCAATTGTGATCTTTCATTACACGACCGTGCATCGGCATTTGTCCGTTACCGGTATCCACTACATAATCGGGAGTGATTTTCCCATCCTCAAGGGCTACCATGATAGAGGCAGTCTTGAAAGTGGATCCCGGTTCGAGCATGTCGCTGATTGCATTATTGCGCATTTCGTAGTAGTTGCCATCCTTACCTTGCATCATATTAACGATGGCCTTAACCTCACCTGTAGCTACTTCCATTAACACAACTACCCCTACATTGGCATTCAATTCCTTTAGCTTATCCACCAGTGCCTTCTCGCAAATATCCTGCATGCCTACGTCAATGGTAGTAATCAAGTCACAACCGTCAATCGGCGGTACGTCTACGATATTCAGGTACTTGTTCATCACTTTTTGACGGTGTGTCCGTCCGTTTCGTCCTTTCAGTATAGTGTCGAAAGCAAGTTCGATACCGTTTCTCGCTCCTTTCGCCGTGTCGGCATATACATCTCCCAACGTGCGGGCAGCCAACGAACCGAATGGCTTTTTTCGTTGATTGTAAGCCAGTTCCTTGAATCCTCCCTTATATCGGTTCAGGCGGAAGACAGGTAGCCTTTTTACCTCTTTATATTGTATATAAGAGATACGTTTCGGATAAATCAGATAATTGCGGCTTTTTGCCTGCCGCCCTTTCTTCAGATGCGCCTTGAACTGGGCTACGCTCTTGTCCGGGAATATCTTGTTCAGCCCGATGCAGATTGAATCCATATTGGCGGTAAGAATAGAATCCCGGCGTGCCTGATCTTTCTTTCTGCGTTTTTCATCCTTTTCGCCTGACATAAAATCCATATATATTCTGTATTCGGGCAAGGAACTCGCCATTAATTTGCCATCGGAAGAGATAATGTTTCCGCGATTAGGTTTCACTGTTACATTCTCCTTTACGAAACGGTCGGCCACATCCTGCCAATATTGGCGTTCGGCAAACATGATGATGCCTGCCTTTACGACAATTGCCACGCCTACCAACGCCATCACGAGGATGACGAAGAAGTAACGGGTCATTATGTTCTTTTTATTAACTGCCACAGTGCTTGTCTTTTAAAAAACTCTCAACTCTCTATTTCAACTTGTTCTAATGCTCTTAACTTATTTGATTTGGTAAGGAGGGTTTGTAGATGTCTGCAAATCACTTTCCTTACTTGATATGTAATCTTCAATGCGTGACTGGCGGCTCTTCTCCATCAGTTCCGAACTACGCGTCAGCGCATCATACTTGATATCTATCAATTCCTTTTTCAACCTGTCTATCTCAATCTGCTGTTGCTGGCTGGCATAGCGGTTGTGGATATAGAAGATGATGAATACCATAATAAGTACCAGCAACTTCGTCTGACGACGGAAAAAGTCGGTAGCCAGAATGTCTCCCCCCAGAATGCTTTTCAGCGAGGTGCGCTTTTTCTTCTTGCCCTCTTCTTCCGCTTTCTTGTTTACTACTTCTTCTTCCATTTCTTCTTATTTCTTTTCTGCGATACGTAATTTGGCGCTTCTCGACCGCGGATTCCTTTCTATCTCAGCTTGGTCGGGTACAATTACCTTGTTGTTGACAAGGCGGAAAGGCGTTTGCAGATTTCCGAAGAAATCCGTTTCGGCTTTGCCTTCTACATTGCCTGTTTTCATGATGTTCTTTACCATGCGGTCCTCCAATGAGTGGTAAGTGATAACTACCAGTCTGCCACCCGGCTTTAGTGCTTCGGTTGCGGCTAATAACATCTCTTTCAGTGCTTCCATCTCTTGATTTACTTCAATCCTTAGTGCCTGAAAGACCTTTGCGAGCTCTTTCTTTTCCCGTTCGCGACCAAAAAGCGGCTTGATGATATCCAAGAATTCTCCGATGGTGCGGATATTTTGTCTGCTTCTGGCTTTGGCTATGACAGACGCTAACTTGCGGCTGTTTTTTAGTTCTCCGTATAGATAGAAGATATTGGCAAGGCGTTCTTCCTCATAAGTGTTTACGATATCAGCAGCCGTAAGTCCTGCACGCTTGTTCATGCGCATATCCAAATCTCCGTCGAAACGGAAAGAAAAGCCCCGTTCACAGTCATCGAAATGATGGGAGGATACACCGAGATCGGCAAGAAGTGCATCTATCTGTTCTATGTCGTGATAGCGCAGGAAATTGTGCAGGTAGCGGAAATTGCTGCGCACAAAGATGAAATGGGGATCATCGACGATATTCCGTTCAGCATCTTCATCTTGGTCGAATCCTAAAAGCCGTCCGCCTTCACCGAGTCGTGACAGAATCTCGCGCGAATGTCCTCCTCCTCCGAAAGTAACGTCTACATACGTTCCGTCCGGACGGATGTTCATCCCGTCAACGCTTTCTTTTAGCAGTACGGGCACATGATATGTCAGTTCATCTTTCTCCATCTTGTCTATTATCATCGTTCATAATTTCTTCTAATGCCGTTCCGAACTCTTCGGGTGACATAAACGGTTGTTCTGCTCGTTCTTTCGACCATATTTCTATCTTGTTGTCTATTCCGATAAAACGTATATCTCCATGGATGTTACAAATCTGCAAATACCGCTTCGGGATGAGTATACGCCCGTTGTTGTCCGGTGTCACCACCTCAACATCACTCACGAATTGTCTGAAAATGAGTTGGTGCTTGCTGTTCCATTTGTTGAGCCTGCTTCGAAGTTCGTTCAGTTCTTCGTTCCATACACTTTCGGGATATAGCGTCAAGCAGTCCTGAAATACGTCTTTGCGCATAATGAGTCTTTCTTCAGAAGCCGCTTGCAGTTGCTTCCTGAAGATGGCGGGAATGAACACCCTTCCTTTGGTGTCTGCCTTAACTTCAATATTACCTAAAAAACGTATCATTACCTTATTATAATAAGCGACCGTAAAAGTATGAAATTCCCCACAATTCCCCACAATTTTCCATAGAAAACTTTCGGAGAAGTTTTCAACCGATTGTTAAATGCTTATTGGCTTGAAAATGAATGTGCTTTTCTGGCCCCTTGTCTGTGGGGCGTGGCAATAGAAAAAGGCAGAAGAACTTTCGGACCCTTCTGCCTTTAAAACATTGACACAACTGCGTGGAATGTTAATTGGGAATAGAATAGAAATGTATAGTTGAGGTCGGGTTAGCGGAAGTCTTTCAGTTCCTCTTGCAATTTCTGGCGGGTGAAGAAAATGCGGCTTTTTACTGTGCCCAACGGGCGATTCAGTTTTTCTGCAATCTCGCGATATTTGAATCCTGAAACGTGCATGGCAAACGGAACCCTGTATTCTTTGGGAAGTTTGTTAACTATCCGATGCATCTCTTTCAGGTCATAAGCTCTTTCTGTACTTTCCGAACTTGCGTCTTGCGGCAGGTTCAGGTGGTATAAGTTGTCGGTCTGGTCAATAAAAGTCTGATCGCGAACTACCTTGCGGTAGTTGTTGATGAATATATTGCGCATGATGGTATACATCCAACCTTTGAAATTCGTATCAGGCATATATTTATCTTCGTTATCCAATGCTTTCAATGAAGTTTCCTGCAATAAATCGTTGGCTTCTTCGCGGTCGGTCGTCAGTTTGTAAGCGAAGCGAAGCAGTTCGTCCTGTACTCCTATCAAGTCTTTTCTGAAGCTTAAACTTTTCATATGCGTTGTTTTTTTTATTGTGGATATTCGTTTGTAGGTTTTCGATGTTGCAAGTTTATGTGATTTTTGGAGACCCGACGGGGGATAATCCGACTAAATAGCACCTGAAAATTATCTGCGGATAGTTTTCGGGTGCTATTTGATAGTTTTTAGGTGCTATTTTTTTATCTTCTGGACTTAAATCCTGCATTTTCTATCGATTTATTGCAATTAATAAAAAAGAACCGCTATTTTTGTAGCATCATTTTTAATTGAAAAGAATGACTGATGACTCTTTGTTTTTAATTGATGTTGATAAGATACTTCGGACAAAAGCGCCGAAGCAATACAAGTACATCCCTAAGTTTGTGATTTCTTATCTGAAGAAAATTGTTCATCAGGATGAAATTAATATTTTTCTGGATGAATCGAAAGATAAGGTAGGGGTGGACTTTTTGGAGGCGTGCATGGACTTTCTGGATGCGAAAGTGGATGTGAAAGGTCTCGAGAACCTCCCGGAAGATGGTTTGTATACCTTTGTCTCCAATCATCCGTTGGGCGGACAGGACGGTGTCGCGCTCGGTTATGTGCTGGGACGGCATTATAACGGCAAGGTGAAATACTTGGTGAATGACCTGTTGATGAATCTTCGCGGATTGGCTCCGCTCTGTATTCCTATCAATAAAACCGGCAAGCAGGCAAAGGATTTCCCGAAGATGGTAGAGGTCGGGTTTGAATCCGACAACCAACTCATCATGTTCCCGGCGGGACTATGTTCGCGTCGTCGGAATGGAGTGATTCGTGATTTGGACTGGAAAAAGACGTTTATTGTGAAGAGTGTACAAACAAAACGCGATGTGATACCTGTGCATTTTGGAGGTAGAAACTCTGATTTCTTTTACAATTTGGCAAATGTTTGTAAAGCGTTGGGCATCAAGTTCAACATCGCTATGCTGTATCTTGCGGATGAAATGTTTAAGAACCGACATAAAACTTTTACTGTCACTTTCGGGAAACCGATACCTTGGCAGACTTTTGATAAGTCGAAAACCCCGGCGCAATGGGCCGAATACGTAAAAGATATTGTATATAAACTGTAACTGATAGAACAACTATAACAAGAAATATGGAAGAGATTATCAAGCCGATAAGCAAGGAACTGCTGAAAGCCGAGTTGACGGAAGACAGACGCTTACGAATGACAAACAAAAGTAATAATCAAATTTATATTATTACTTATCAGAATGCTCCCAATGTGATGAAAGAGATTGGGCGTTTGCGTGAAATCGCTTTCCGTGCCGCCGGCGGAGGAACAGGACTGTCGATGGATATAGACGAATACGATACGATGGAACATCCGTACAAGCAACTGATTGTGTGGAATCCGGAAGCGGAAGAGATTCTGGGTGGGTATCGGTATTTGCTTGGAACAGATGTGCGGTTTGATGAAAAAGGGGCTCCGATTTTGGCCACTTCCCATATGTTCCATTTCTCGGAAACATTTATCAAGGAATATCTGCCTCAGACGATTGAATTGGGACGTTCGTTCGTAACGCTTGAGTATCAGTCTACCCGTGCCGGAAGCAAAGGCTTGTTTGCTTTGGATAATCTGTGGGACGGACTGGGTGCACTGACGGTAGTAATGCCGAACGTGAAATATTTCTTCGGGAAGGTGACTATGTATCCCAGTTATCATCGTCGTGGTCGCGATATGATTCTTTATTTCCTTAAAAAGCATTTTTATGACAAGGACAAACTTGTCACTCCGATAGAGCCATTGATGCTGGAAACCCCGGAAGAGGAACTGCAGGCTTTATTCTGTAAGGATACCTTTAAGGAAGATTATAAAATCCTAAATTGTGAGATTCGCAAATTGGGTTATAATATTCCGCCGTTGGTCAATGCCTACATGAGCCTGAGTCCTACGATGCGTATGTTTGGTACTGCTATCAATTATGAATTCGGTGATGTGGAAGAAACTGGAATTCTGATTGCCGTGGATGAGATACTGGAAGACAAACGTATGCGGCACATCCAGACGTTTATAGAAAGCCATCCGGATGCGCTGACAATGCCGTGTAAGAATGATGAAGCATTTGCTCCTAAGGTCGTCGTTACACCGCAGGCAGACTGTTGCCATTAATCTTACGATATAGATCGAGAGCAAAGACATCGGTCATCCCCGATATATAATCAAGTACCGCCTGTATTCTTTCATAGAGTGCAGGCGCTTTTATATTGTATTGGCTGGAAACACGGTTGATCAGTAATTCGGAATAAGCCTTTTCCGGTGATGTCACGGCATCTATCATCAACTCGAGCAAGGTGCTGATGACACGGAAACCTGCTAATTCTATATCCAATACATCTCGCGAACGGTAAATCTTCTTCAAGGATATTTCGGCGCATTGGTTGTATGCTTCTGCCGGACCTTCGGAGATGTGCTTGATAAGTGTACCCTCAAAACTACCGGATAATATCTCTCGCTCATGCTCCAGAAATACACGGGTACACTCCCGGATTAGTAGTCCGATAACGGAAGAACGCAAATAAGCGATTTGTTCGTTCGTATCGCTGACAATCAGGAATGTTTTCCGGATATGTTCCTGTCGCTTTTCATCAAAATAAGCCATTAGCAGTGCTTTTGTCTCTTCTGTAG
>CAKUYM010000085.1 GCA_934716785.1 uncultured Bacteroides sp.
TGGGAATGATTGATGTAAAAGAGCATTATTCGTTTGTTGCTGTCCGGCGGGCGAAAGTCAAGCAACTGTTGAACCTGATTCAAGGCGAGAAGATCAAAGGGATGAAGACTATCGTAGAAGAAGCGGAATAAATATGCAATATTATTGCGCTCTTTACTTCCGGTTTATCAGTAATCCTTTCTATTATGTGCCTGTTTTTACTTTTATTTTATACTTGATATCTTAGGATAACAATATGGTGTATATATCCTGTATAAAACAATAAAAAGTAAGAAAAAACTGCTTATAAATAGTATTTTTATAAGGAAAGATTTGTGTACCGGAAATTAATTCGTAAATTCGCAAAGTCAAATGATTAAAGTAACGAAATTGTTAAACCAAAAACAAACTTCAAATGAAAAAGCATAATTTCAATGCAGGACCTTCCATTCTTCCGCGTGAAGTGATAGAAGACACAGCGAAGGCTATTTTAGATTTCAACGGCTCTGGTCTTTCTATTATGGAAATCAGTCACCGTGCCAAAGACTTCCAACTTGTTGTTGACGAAGCAGTGGCATTGTTCAAGGAATTACTTAATATCCCCGAAGGTTATTCGGTACTGTTCTTGGGTGGTGGCGCAAGTATGGAGTTCTGCATGGTTCCCTATAATTTCCTTGAAAAGAAAGCTGCTTACCTGAATACAGGTGTATGGGCAAAGAAAGCAATGAAAGAAGCGAAGGCATTTGGTGAAGTTGTAGAAGTCGCTTCTTCTGCTGAAGCTACATATACTTATATCCCGAAAGATTACACCATCCCGACCGATGCTGATTATTTCCATGTCACTACCAATAATACGATTTATGGTACGGAGTTGAAGAGTGACCTTGATTCTCCGGTTCCAATGATTGCCGATATGTCTTCTGATATTTTCTCACGTCCGATTGATGTATCCAAATACATTTGTATCTATGGTGGCGCACAGAAGAATCTGGCTCCTGCCGGTGTTACATTCGTGATCGTGAAAAACGATGCAGTAGGAAAGGTGTCACGCTATATTCCGACCATGTTGAACTATCAGACTCATATTGACGGTGGCTCTATGTTCAACACTCCACCGGTAGTGCCTATCTATTCTGCATTGTTGACTCTTCGTTGGATTAAAGCTCAAGGCGGTGTGAAAGAAATGGAACGCCGTGCCATCGAAAAGGCTGATATGCTGTATGCGGAAATCGACCGCAACAAACTGTTTGTAGGTACTGCTGCCAAAGAAGACCGTTCACGCATGAATATCTGTTTCGTGATGGCTCCCGAATATAAAGACCTCGAAGCCGACTTCATGAAATTCGCAACCGAAAAAGGTATGGTAGGAATCAAGGGACATCGTTCCGTAGGCGGTTTCCGTGCATCTTGCTACAATGCTTTGCCGAAAGAGAGCGTACAGGCTTTGATTGATTGCATGCAGGAATTTGAAAAACTTCATTAATAATATTTTCACCACAGATTACACAGATGGACACAGATTCTTTAATTCTGTGAGATTTCGGGTAATCTGTGGTGAGTTTTTATAAACAGATTTTGATTATGAAAGTACTTATAGCTACTGAAAAACCGTTTGCTAAAGTTGCGGTAGACGGTATTCGTAAAGAAATAGAAGCAGCCGGATACGAACTTGCTTTACTCGAAAAGTATACTGATAAGGCTCAGTTGTTGGATGCAGTGAAAGATGCTAATGCTATCATTATCCGTAGTGATATTGTTGATGCGGAGGTGCTGGATGCCGCTAAAGAATTGAAAATCGTGGTTCGTGCAGGTGCGGGATACGACAATGTGGATTTGGCTGCTGCCACTGCTCACAATGTATGTGTGATGAACACTCCGGGACAGAACTCTAATGCTGTTGCCGAGTTGGCTTTGGGCATGATGGTATATGCCGTTCGTAATTTCTATAACGGAACTTCCGGTACGGAACTGATGGGCAAGAAACTGGGTATCCATGCTTACGGAAACGTTGGTCGCAATGTGGCTCGTATTGCCAAAGGCTTCGGAATGGAAGTGTATGCTTATGACGCATTCTGTCCTAAAGAAGTGATTGAAAAAGATGGTGTGAAAGCACTTGATTCCGCTGAAGAATTGTATAAGACTTGCCAGGTGGTGTCTTTGCATATACCTGCAACTGCCGAAACAAAGAACTCTATCAATTATGCGCTGCTGAAAGATATGCCGAAAGGAGCTATGTTGGTAAATACTGCCCGCAAGGAGGTTATCAATGAAGCCGAATTGATAAAATTGATGGAAGAACGTGCCGACTTCAAATATATCACGGATATCATGCCTGCCGCTAACGCAGAATTTGCAGAAAAGTTTGCCGGACGTTATTTCTCAACTCCGAAGAAGATGGGTGCACAGACTGCCGAGGCAAATATCAACGCCGGTATTGCTGCTGCCCGACAGATTGTTGGCTTCTTGAAGGATGGTTGCGAAAAATTCAGAGTAAACAAGTAAGCCGGATAATGGCATAGTTTCTCAATAACGTAACGTCAAAAAATATACATATGCGCAATAGAATATCTTTAATTTATTATGTCGGAGTTTTAGATATAATAATTGGGCTGGTGCTACTATTGGTAAGCAGTTTGTTCAAATTGAACCTTTCTGGATTTGCTTGTGGTTTCTGTGCCGGGATTTCTATTGCGCTTATTGTTTCCGGCACTATTTATTTTGCTTGGAACTTATTTAATAAGAAGAAATCTTTACTTTAAAGCACCCCTCTAATATTATGGCAATAATTAAACCTTTCAAGGGCATTCGTCCACCGCAGGATTTGGTGGAACAGGTTGCCTCCCGTCCTTACGATGTCTTGAACTCGGAAGAAGCCCGCATAGAAGCGGAAGGTAACGAAAAATCTCTTTATCACATCATCAAGCCTGAAATTGATTTTCCAGTTGGCACGGACGAACATGACGAGCCTGTATATGCCAAAGCTGCCGAAAACTTCCGGGCATTTCAGGATAAGGGATGGTTGGTGCAGGATACGAAGGAAAACTATTATATCTATGCCCAGACGATGAATGGCAAGACACAGTATGGTCTGGTTGTCGGTGCATATGTCCCCGATTATATGAACGGGGTGATTAAAAAGCATGAACTGACCCGCCGCGACAAGGAAGAAGACCGTATGAAGCATGTTCGTGTGAATAATGCGAACATCGAACCTGTTTTCTTCGCTTATCCCGATAATGAGAAGTTGGATGCTATTATCAAAAAATATACGGCAGAAAAACCGGTCTATGATTTTATTGCTCCGGGAGATGGCTTTGGCCATACATTCTGGATTGTTGATAAGGATGAAGATATCGCTGCCATTACTGCCGAATTTGCGAAGATGCCGGCTTTGTATATCGCCGACGGACATCACCGTTCTGCTGCCGCTGCTTTGGTAGGGGCAGAGAAAGCAAAGCAGAATCCGAATCATCGGGGTGATGAAGAGTATAATTACTTCATGGCTGTTTGCTTCCCTGCCAATCAATTGACTATCATTGATTACAACCGCGTGGTGAAGGATCTCAACGGATTGACTCCCGAACAATTCCTTGCTGCATTGGAGAAGAACTTTATCGTGGAAGAGAAAGGTACGGAAATTTACAAGCCGGCCGGTTTGCACAACTTCTCCCTCTATCTTGACGGTAAATGGTACAGTCTGACTGCCAAACCCGGCACATACAATGATAATGATCCTATCGGCGTACTGGACGTCACTATTTCTTCCAACTTGATTTTGGATGAAATCTTGGGAATAAAAGACCTGCGTTCGGACAAGCGTATCGACTTTGTGGGTGGTATCCGCGGATTAGGTGAATTAAAGAAACGTGTGGACAGCGGTGAGATGAAAGTGGCTCTCGCACTTTATCCCGTATCTATGAAGCAACTGATGGATATTGCGGATACAGGTAATATCATGCCTCCCAAGACTACATGGTTCGAACCCAAACTTCGTTCGGGACTGGTTATTCATAAATTAGATTAAAGCATGGGTCTTATTTATTAAAGGACGGACTTTATTTGATACACTCAAGCGGTCGAACCGTTACAATCATACAGCCGATTGTAGCAGTTCGACCGCTTTCTTTAATCCAACTGTCTCGTTGTAATTCAATGTTGTTTGTATCCCATATTCTTTCTTCATTCTAATAAATACCATCCATTCATCCTGAAAAAACTGTTTATTCATCCAAATAGACAGTTCATTTACACCATTCGGCATTTGTCGGTGGCGAACCATTCTTTTAATATTTTCAAATGATAGATTGAAATTTCTTAATAAAGCCGTATCTTTGTGGCATGACTGCTGAAGATACTTATAAAACAATCATTGAACCTTCCGAGGGTATTTATACAGAAAAGCGAAGCAAGTTTATTGCTATTGCACTTCCTGTGCGTACTATCGATGAGATAAAGGCATATCTTGAAACGTATCAGAAGAAATATTATGATGCGCGGCATGTATGTTATGCTTATATGTTGGGGGCGGCACGCAAGGATTTCCGTGCCAATGACAACGGAGAACCTTCCGGTACGGCGGGCAAACCTATTCTCGGACAAATTAATTCCAATGAACTGACAGATATTCTGATTATCGTAGTCCGTTATTTCGGTGGAATCAAGTTAGGCACCAGCGGATTGATCGTTGCGTATAAAGCCGCTGCCGCTGAAGCTATCGCTGCCGCTACAATTATAGAGAAAACGGTGGATGAGGATGTGACGGTCATGTTTGAGTATCCTTTTATGAACGACATTATGCGCATCGTAAAAGAAGAAGGACCGGAGATTCTCAACCAGTCATATGATATGGATTGTAGTATGACACTGCGGATTCGCCGGTCGATGATGCCTAAACTGAGGACGCGGCTGGAAAAGGTAGAGACGGCTCGGATTATTGATGATGAAAAGAACTTAGATTGAGTGATAAAGAATAACAAGAAAAGAAATAAAGAACAATAAGAAGCAAAGAATAATAAGATATATGGCATTTGAGGCAACTAAAAAAGAATGGTGTGAACTATATACTTTCTTCCGCCTATTGGCAAACGGAAAGGTCGTATTGGGGACGGAAGAAGCGAAAGCGGGAGAGGTTTTCTGGCCTGTCGCAATGATTCAGCGTGAAGAGCATGACGGAACACGCCGATATTATATTGAAGAAGAGACAATCCGCATCGAAGGAGAAAAAGTCAATAAGTCTATGCCTCGCGAGGACTTCGGCATTGTTGCCGAATTGATATTGCAGGCTGTCAAGTCTTCTTCGGAAAATGACGTTACCTCACCGGACGGGGTGGAGGAATTTCTGGACGAAGCGTGCATTTTCGATTTGGAAGCAAAAACGGAGGATCGTACAGACTTCTCTGTAGTCTTTTGGCATCCGGAAGCACCGTTGAGAGGTTTTAATGTCCGTTCTCGGCTAAGTGCCATGAATCCGTTGCTGGATGGTGGGCGTGCTGCGAATCTTAAGTTGGAACAGAGTGGCATTAGATTTGCTACCCCGACAGTGAACAAGATTAATGCTTTGCCTGAGTCGCCTAATGAAGTTGCCGAACGGATGATGATGATCGAACGTTTGGGAGGTGCGCTCAAATATTCGGATGTTGCCGATCGTGTGTTCCGCAGCAATCTTTTGATGATTGACCTGCATTTCCCGCGTGTATTGACAGAAATGGTGCGCATTATGCATTTGGACGGAGTATCCCGCATTAGTGAATTGACGGAGATTATCAAGCAGATAAATCCGTTGAAGATTAAAGACGAGCTGATCAACAAGCATAAGTTTTATGAGTTCAAGGTGAAGCAGTTCCTGATGGCATTGGCATTGGGCATGCGTCCTGCGAAAATCTATAATGGACAGGATTCGGCAGTAGAAGGCATTCTGTTGGTAGACGGGAGCGGAAATGTACTCTGCTATCATAAGTCGGAAAAGCAAGTGATGGAAGACTTCCTGTTTCTGAATACCCGTATGGAGAAAGGATCTTTGGAAAAGGATAAATACGGTTTCTTGGAAAGGGAGAATGGAACATATTATTTCAAACTGAATGCCAAGATTGGTTTGGTTAAGAGATAGGGCGCCAATAAATAAGTTCCGGATAACCGGATAAATAGAGAAATTCTAAATAAAAAGAGAAATTCTAATTATAGGAGGATATACGATGAAGACAAATGAGATTTTAGAAAATATCAAAGCACGTCGTAGTGTACGGGCTTATACGGACCAGCAGGTTTCGGAAGAAGATTTGCAGGCGATTCTGGAAGCGGGTGCTTATGCTCCGAGTGGGATGCATTTGGAAACATGGCATTTCACTGCTATTCAAGATATCAATAAATTGACGGAACTGAATGAACGAATCAAGGGAGCTTTCGCAAAAAGTGAGGATACACATTTGCAGGAGCGCGGCCATAGCAAGACTTATTGCTGCTATTATCATGCCCCGACTCTGGTGATTGTTTCCAATGAACCAACTCAATGGTGGGCAGGGATGGACTGTGCCTGTGCGATAGAGAATATGTTTCTTGCCGCTCAATCATTAGGAATAGGTTCCTGTTGGATTAATCAGTTGGGTATGACATGCGATGATCCTGAAGTCCGTGAGTTTATCACCTCGTTGGGAGTTCCGGAGAATCATAAGGTATATGGTTGCGTAGCTTTAGGGTACGCTGACCCCAAAATCCCGATGAAAGAGAAGAAGGTGAAAGCCGGTACGATTACCATTGTCAAATAGGAAAGGGTAATAGAGTCGAAAACAGCACATTTTTAAAGCGGCGCTTTAGGAGTTCTAAAACGCCGCTTTAATTTACTTTAATTTTATAAGAAATAAGCCTGCCTCAATTTTAAAAGAATCGGAATATGTCTTTGAAAGAATATATCTTGGAAGAACATCTTTGAAAGAATATCCCTTGCAAGAACAGGTCAATCAAATGTACCATACCGTGTTGGCAACAGCTTTCGATCCCCCAATGTATTGTCTACACGTGCCACGTTTACCCAGAACTTATTCTCGCGTACGCTTTCTATCGGATAAGCAGCTTTTTCACGTGTGTATGAATGCTCCCAACAATCATTGACAATCTCATATTCGGGATGCGGGGCATTCACCAGCACATTATCATTTTTGTCCGCTTCCCCATTCTTCACCTCTTGAATCTCTTTCCAGATATTCAGCATAACATCTACAAAATTATTCAATTCGGCAAGACTCTCGCTTTCCGTCGGTTCAATCATCAGTGTGCCGTGAACGGGGAAGGATAGGGTAGGGGCATGATAACCATAGTCCATCAGTCGTTTGGCTATATCATTCTCCGAGATGCCCGTTTCTTCGTGCACCTTGCGACATTCCAGAATCATCTCGTGTCCTACAAAGTCATTTGCACCGCAATAGACTACGCCATAAGTATCTTTCAAGCAAGCAGCCAAATAATTTGCGTTCAAAATTGCAATTTTAGTGGCTTGCGTCAAACCTTCCGCACCCATCATCCTGATATACCCATACGTGATAGGCAGAATACCTGCACTGCCGAACGGAGCGGAAGAAACTTGATTCTGTGCATTGCCGAAGATGCCATGACCGGGTAGGAACGGAACCAGATGTTCCGCTACGCAGATGGGACCTACTCCCGGACCACCGCCACCATGAGGAGAAGCAAATGTCTTATGAAGATTCAGGTGGCAGACATCCGCACCGATAAATCCCGGATTGGTCAATCCTACTTGTGCATTCATATTGGCGCCATCCATATATACTTGTGCGCCACAGGCATGGATAATATTACAAATCTCCTTTATCTCCGTCTCAAAGATACCATGAGTAGAAGGATAAGTAATCATTAATGCAGCTAATTCCTCCTTGTTCTCTTCAGCCTTGGCACGTAGGTCGTCCATATCCACATTTCCCAACTCATCGCAGGCACAAGTAACAGTGGTGAATCCCGCCTGAATAGCCGATGCGGGGTTCGTCCCATGGGCCGATGCCGGAATCAGCACCTTGTTCCGATGCCCTTGACCGATACTTTCAAGATAGGCGCGAATCACGCGAAGACCGGTATATTCTCCGGCAGCACCCGAGTTCGGTTGTAGGCTGACTCCGGCAAAGCCGGTGATAATCCGCAACTCCTCACTCAGGTTTCTTATCAATTCACGATAGCCTTCCGCCTGATCTTCGGGAACCAACGGGTGTATGCCCATAAATCCTGAATAGCTCAATGGCAACATCTCCGACGCGGCATTCAACTTCATCGTACAAGAGCCGAGGGAAATCATGGATTGAGCCAATGAGATATCCTTGCGATCCAAGCGTTTGATGTAGCGCATCATTTCCGTTTCCGTATGATACTTGCCGAATACTTCGTGGGTGAGGAAAGGAGTGGTACGTTTTAGCGTCTTGTCGATATTGCTTTTTTCAGGAACATCATCCACTTTCTGATAATCTTTTCCGGCAGCGATGGCGAAGATGGAAAGCAACACATTGACGGCAGCGATATCCGTTGTCTCATCAATACTGAACCCTACGTCTCCATTCTCATAATAACGAAGATTGACCTCTTTGCTAAGCGCAATTGTACGAATCTGTTGTGCCGAAACGTGTTCGGGCAACTCGAAGCGCAATGTGTCGAAGTATTGTGCATTGACCTGCGTATATCCGAATTTCTTCAACTCCTTATCGAGAAATACGGTAATGCTATGGATACGGGAGGCAATAGTTGAAATACCCTCTTGCCCGTGATATACTGCATAGAAACCCGCCATTGTGGCAAGCAGCGCTTGAGCCGTACAGATATTCGATGTGGCTTTTTCGCGTTTGATATGCTGTTCTCTTGTCTGTAAAGCCATCCGGTAACAGAGTTTTCCGTATTTGTCTTTTGACCATCCGATGATTCGTCCCGGCATATTCCGCTTGTATTCATCCCGTGTGGCGAAGTAAGCGGCAGACGGACCACCATAGAACATCGGCGTTCCCATACGTTGGGTGGTTCCGAATACGATATCCGCTCCCCATTCTCCGGGAGGAGTCAGCAGGGCGAGACTCAGAATATCGGCAGCAACCGCTACCTTGCAATCGCCCGCATGCGCCTTTTCGGTAAATGCTGCGTAATTTTCTACGCTTCCGTTGGAGTTGGGATATTGCAGGATGCAGGCAAACACTTCCGGTGAAGGCTCAAAATCTTTATATTTGCCTACACGCAGTTCGATGCGTTGCGGCACGGCACGTGTAGTCATGACAGCCAGTGTTTGCGGGAAAATATTCTCATCGACAAAGACAACATTCGCACCCGATTTCTGTTGGGCACGGGAGCGCAGGGCATACATCATGCTGACAGCTTCGGCTGCGGCAGTTCCTTCATCCAGCAGCGAACAGTTGGCAAGCGGCATGGCAGTGAGGTCGCACACGGCAGTCTGGAAATTCATCAACGCTTCCAGACGTCCTTGTGACACTTCGGTCTGATAAGGAGTATAGGAGGTATACCACACAGGGTTCTCGAATACATTCCGTTGGATAACGGCAGGCGTGATAGTGTTGTACCATCCCAGGCCGATGTAGGTAGTGTACAGCTTGTTTTTATTTGCCAGTGAGGCGATGTGTTTTCCAAATTCATATTCCGTCAATGGGCTCGGCAATGCCAACGGCTCTTTCAGCCGGATATTGGCGGGAATTGTTTTGTCAATAAGCTCGTCCAGTGATGCAACTCCGATTTTACGGAGCATCACGGTTGTGTCTTCTTCATTGATGCCGATGTGACGGCCAGCTAACAAGTCGGTTTTCATATTAGTAGGGGGATTTTATTGGTTTTATCTGAACATTATCTGAAATTATATTATCAGCATACTATCAGCATATTTTATCAGAACGATTTAACGGCTTTACCTGAAGAACGGGTTTTCCGCTTTTTCCATTCCGATGGTCGTAGGCGCGCCATGTCCCGGATAAACGACAGTCTCGTTTGGAAGGACAAAAAGGCGGCTGCATATATGGTCTATCAGTTCGTCGAAGTTGCCTCCTGCAAGGTCAGCGCGTCCGATGCTGCCTTGGAACAGGACATCGCCGGAGAACATGCAGTTATCTTCCTTACAATAATACACCAAGCTGCCGGGCGAGTGTCCGGGCACATGGATTGCTTCCAGTTGGGTGTGTCCGAAAGTGATAATATCACCGTCGTGCAGATATTTACCAAGCGGTACAGGTGCTTCCTGTAACTGAAAACCAAACATCCGGCTTTGTTTCGGTGCTTCATCAATCCAATACTCATCCGCTTTGTTGGCTTCTGCCGACAAGCCGAATTCTTTGAGCATGAACGGATTTCCGAAGATATGATCCAAATGCAAGTGAGTGTTCAGGAGATGCTTCACATTCAGTCCATTAGTGAGGATGAATTGTTTCAGTGCCTGTTTCTCTTCGTCATAGAAACAGCCCGGGTCAATGACGACTGCTTCTTTGGTTTCGTCCCATAATACGTAACAATTTACGGGAAACATATTAAATTCAAACCTTTTTATTTTCATGGTTCTCTTCTATGATTAATCTATTCAGATATTCAGAACAACAAATAGCTTTCAAATCGGAACATATACCACTTTCTTGGTCTCAAAGAACTCCTCTCCGAAGTCGTCGCTCAAGTTGTGAATCACAGTCTTGTGCTTAAACGGCATCGTTTCGTGTTCCAGTTCACCTCCTTTAAGGCAAATAAGTCCGTTGGGCAATGCATTCTGCTGTTTGGTAGATATATTTTTTTTGATAATCTTGACCAAATCAGCCAAAGGCATCACGGCGCGGCTTACCACAAAGTCGAATGTGCGTTTCTCCTCTTCTGCGCGGGCATGGCGGAAAGTAACATTCTTCAGTCCGATGGCATTGGCCACTTCTGTGGCTACGCGTATTTTCTTACCGATGCTGTCTACGAGATGAAACTTCGTTTCGGGAAATAATATCGCTAAGGGAATGCCGGGAAAGCCACCGCCTGTGCCCAAGTCCATGACACTTGTTCCCGGATGAAACTTGATTACTTTGGCAATGCCCAACGAGTGGAGTACATGGTGTTCATACAAATTCTCGATATCCTTGCGTGAGATAACGTTGATTTTTGCATTCCAGTCGATGTATAAGTCATATAGAGCAGCGAATTGTTTGCGTTGCTCTTCAGTCAGTTCCGGGAAGTATTTTTCTATGATTTCCACTTTTTCAATTACAAGTTACTGATTATAAATTATATATATGATACTCAATATTTATATATAGATACTCAATTCATATATTGATATTTAATTTATATATGATATTCAATCCTTCAAGTCTCCTAAAACGGGGTTGCTGCCGAGAAGATGCTCCATCATAGAGAATGGTATTGTCACCTTTACCGGTCCCATGGCGTAGGGAGTAATATCATACACATTATAATAGAATGTGACACCATCTTTGTTCAGATAGAAATTTTCGGTCGGAGTGATGTCACCGGTCGATGCATATCCCATATCCTCCAATGCTTCGTGAGTCGTCACTTTGTTGTCGGCCATGAGCTGATTCCAGATAAGGTCGGTCAAAGCATCCTTATAATCCCCGACGAAAATATCGTCAAGGCGGAGCAGGCGCATCAACGTAAGATCCATGTTCAAGAAAGTCGTCATATAGATGCCATGAGCCCCACCGGTATACTCGTTATAGTCGATGCGATATACAAGTAAGTCTTTCTCATACAGTTGTACATGGCTTTCGATACCTTTATAATAAGAATACCAAGCACCGATAGAACCTTCGTCTTCCTTGTCTTTTTCATCCTCTGCATACATCGGTTCCAAGTCGTGACGATACTCACTGACATAATTCTCCGTATATTGCTTTATAACCTCTTTCGGATTTTCTCCGATGTACTTATCACCGAAGCAGGCGGAAATGAAATAAGTGTTCAGGCTGTCTTTCAGCATATCATCCGATGACTTGACGGGATAGGTGAAATTGATGATAATGTTACACGCCGGCTTGGCTGTATCTTTAAAAAGATGCGCTGTCTCATTCACTTGGATGCTGTCGAATTGCAACGCACCTGTGTTTTTATTCATCTTGTCATGACAAGAAAATAAAATGCAGCTTGCCGAAAGTATAATAGCAAGGAGACTGACATATTGTTTTTTCATATTCGCTTTTTCTATAAATTACACATTTGCTCTATCATTCACTATTGACAAATATAGATGAATTTCATGAATCGGACTAATAAAAACGGAAAAATATTCGAGTATTAAAAAAAAGCGATGCACTCATGTACAACAGACAGTGAGTGCATCGCTTTTTTTATCGCAGAAGAATGAATCAATGGTTGCAGACCTTGCTGATGTCTACCGTGAATCCGTCTTCGACCGGCATGAATTTGCCTTTCTTTTTCAAAAACTCGATAAGGGTATCCACATCCATATCTTCTGCCGAGCAGGTGTAAAAACGCTGCTGTTCACCAAACTTTTTAATGATCGCTTCCCGTAGTGATGATTCCGAGTAGCTATTTCCCTCCATCATGTGAAGGACTTCATGTGCATGTAATTGTTCCATAATCTCTGTTTTTTTCGGTGCAAAGATAAGGTAAGGGATGGATTATGAATTGTAACAAATGCCACATTATACTTAATTTTTTCTATAAATTATAATATTTAATTTGTTTTATTCTTATATTTGCCCCTTGGTATGAAAAGATTAGCTTACATAACAGCATTGATTCTCTCCCTTTTGATTATCTATTCGGGGGCGGGGGTATCCATCGTGCACTATTGTTGTGCCCGTTGTGAGACGGTGAAAAGCTGTTGCAAGACCGGTTGTCCGAAGTGTAAGAAAGCCCATACCTGCGACTCAAAGAAAGACTGTAAGTCGAAAGGATGTACGGCTACCATTTATAAGCCGGATTTGATGAGCCATACTGCCGTATTGGATATTTCTGCTCCGGTTGTCGATCTTTTCTGTTCCCGGTTCTGTTACTTATTGACTTTCACATATTCAGATAAACCGGTAGGGTACGATACTCCTACCTCGCCGCCACCTATCTGTTCGAGACAGAAGCTGGCGCTATATTCCACCTATCTTATTTAGCTGTTTATTTCCTTTTTAAGACTTTGCTTTCTGTCGAATTTAAGCCGGAAAGTGAAGCGCGGATGAATGCAACCAAGTTGCAGGAAAAACGCACTAATTTTGTATCTCGAAGAAAGTATATCTCGAAATATCTCCAACATATTCCGGAGAGTATATCGCAAAGAATATCTTGAGTAATATCTCGAAGAACCTTTCGGAGAAAGTATGGAAAAAGTATAAAAAGAAAGTTTGGAAGAAATGAAGAATATGATAATAGGACTGTTCCTGTTGTTTGCCGGCAGTATGCATGCGCAAGTACACGGAACGGTAAAAGACAGCACAGGAGAAGCAGTGCCGGGGGCAAACGTATTCTGGATGAATACGGGACAAGGCGTAACCACTAAGGAAGATGGCAGTTTCTCTATTGCCAAACCGTCCAAGAGCCATATGCTGATAGTCAGCTTTATCGGTTTCCGGAACGATACGGTCCATGTGGACGGTAAGAATCAACAACTGGATATAGTGCTTCGCGATGGTGTGGAGCTGAATGAGGTGAATGTAGTCAGCCGCAGGTTGGGAACTATGAAACTGCGTAGCAGCGTGATGAATGAAGATATGATAAGCAGTGCCGAGCTGAGCCGTGCCGCTTGTTGCAATTTGGGCGAAAGTTTTGTGACGAATCCATCGGTCGATGTGAGTTATTCCGATGCGGCAACGGGAGCCAAGCAAATCAAGTTGTTGGGGTTGTCCGGCACTTATGTACAGATGCTGACCGAGAATATCCCGAACTATCGCGGAGCAGCTTCCCCCTACGGCTTAGGTTATGTTCCCGGTCCGTGGATGCAGAGCATACAGGTGTCCAAGGGCTCTTCTTCCGTAAAAAACGGTTATGAAGCCATAACGGGACAGATTAATGTCGAATTCAAGAAGCCCCAATTGCCGGAAGCCGACTGGGTATCCGCCAATCTTTTCGCAAGCACTACCAATCGTTATGAAGCCAATGC
>CAKUYM010000086.1 GCA_934716785.1 uncultured Bacteroides sp.
GAGCCGGGCTATGCGAGAGTTTGACGCGTATCCCGATGGTATGGGCGGGATATCATATTAAAAACCAGCCTGCCCCTATGAATAGCCACGTGTCGATAGCCGATCTTTTCCCCACTTTTTGTTCCGCTATCGGAGCAGAAATACCGGCGGGTGTTCAGGGGCGCAGCCTGTGGCCGATGCTGACGGGGGAAGCTTATCCGGAGAATGAATTTTCCAGCATTGTTGTACAGCAGGGTTTCGGAGGAGCAGATGTCGGGCTGGACTCTTCTCTGACTTTTGAACAGGAGGGGGCATTGACTCCCGGTAAAATAGCTCACTTTGATGAGTTGAATACTTGGACACAAAGCGGCACCTCGCGTATGATAAGAAAAGATGACTGGAAACTGGTAATGAATCATTGTGGCAACGGGGAACTCTATAATTTAAAGAAAGATCCTTCGGAGATTCATAATCTGTTTGGTGAGAAAAGATACAGTGAGATTCAAACAGAACTTCTAACCCGACTGCTTGCATGGGAATTGCGTTTGCAGGATCCGCTGCCGCTTCCGCAAAGACGTTACCATTTTAAACAGAATCCGTTCAATTATCTTTGGTCGGACAAGAATAAATAAGAAGATTGTACATACCTACGGATATTAAAAACATGCTTCCATGAGGTCTGCTCTGCGACGGCTTACTTTTGTATCCGTAATAATAAAAACAAGAATATATGAAATTGATTTTGCGATTAGGGCTGATCCTGCTTACAGGATTTACTTCCATCTCTACTGCATCGGCACAGGTATATGGAGCGGCAGATACCAATGCTCCGGAGTTACGTGTTCCGGCATTTGTTACACCGGCATTTGATTACTGGATGAGGGATACTTGGGCCACGTTGGGTCCCGACGGTTATTATTATATAACGGGAACGACTTCCACTCCCGAACGTTACTTCCCGGGACAAAGGCATTGTTGGGATTGGAACGACGGTTTGTATCTGTGGCGCTCCAAGGATATGAAGTCTTGGGAAGCCATGGGACGGATATGGTCGATGGCAGAAGACGGGACCTGGCAAAAGAAGCCGAAAGTATATAAAGCGGGAGAGAAATATCCGAAGAAGTCTATCAATGGTGATCCGCTGGACAACCGGTTTCATGCGGTATGGGCTTCTGAAATGCATTATATCAAGAGTGCGAAGAACTGGTTTATCGTTGCTTGTATGAATGAGTCGGCAGGTGGAAGAGGTTCTTTTATACTGAGGAGTAAGACAGGAAAGCCGGAAGGACCGTATGAGAATATTGAGGGCAATAAAGATAAAGCTATCTTCCCGAATATCGACGGCAGTTTGTTTGAGGATACGGACGGCACTGTTTATTTTGTCGGGCATAACCATTATATCGCCCGTATGAAACCGGATATGAGCGGATTTGCCGAAGAACTGAAAACTCTGAAAGAGACGAAATATGATCCGGAACCGTATATTGAGGGAGCATTTATTTTTAAATACGATAATAAATATCACTTGGTACAGGCCATATGGTCGCATCGTACCTCGGAAGGTGATACTTATATCGAGAAGAAAGGGGTGACTTCACCGAAGACACGCTATAGTTATGACTGTATCATATCCACAGCCGATAATGTGTACGGTCCATATGGCGAACGTTATAATGCCATCACTGGCGGAGGGCACAACAATCTTTTTCAGGATAAGGATGGAAACTGGTGGGCTACCATGTTCTTCAATCCGCGCGGGGCACAGGCTGCGGAGTATAAGGTGACATGTCGTCCCGGATTGATTCCGATGATATATGAAAATGGAAAATTTAAACCCAACTTTAATTATAATACCAAATGAAAACTTCTTTATTGATGGCAGGTAGCCTGGCTATGGCTTCGATGGCATACGCGCAGGAAAAGCCGAATATTATCATTATACTGGCAGATGACTTGGGATTCTCCGATCTCGGTTGTTTCGGTGGTGAGATTCATACACCGTCATTGGATAAATTGGCGGAGAATGGCGTTCGCATGACGCAGATGTATAACAGTGCACGCAGTTGTCCGTCCCGCGCCAATCTGTTGACAGGACTTTATCCGCATCAAACAGGGTTGGGGCATATGGACGGTAGTCACCCGGCATGGCCGAAAGGATATTCGGGCTTCCGTTCCAATTCGGACAACGTTACAATTGCCGAAGTATTGAAAGAGGCGGGATATTTCACGGCAATGTCGGGGAAATGGCATTTGGGGAATAAGTCCAATCCGATTCTTCGTGGTTTTCAAGAGTACTACGGCCTGTTGGGTGGGTTCAATTCTTTCTGGAATCCGGCAGTATATACCCGTTTGCCGAAAGACCGTCCCCTTAGGCACTATGAAGAAGGAACTTTCTACGCAACGAATGTGATTACTGATTATGCAATTGACTTTATAGATCAGGCACATCAGGAGAAGAAGCCGTTGTTCCTCTATCTTGCCTATAATGCTCCTCATTTCCCTTTGCATGCTCCGAAAGAAGTGACCGATAAATATATGTCTCTTTATATGCAGGGATGGGATAAGATTCGTGACGCGCGGTGGAAACGAATTGTAGACCTGAAACTCTTGCAAGGAAAACCGGAACTTAGTCCGCGGGGTGTAGTTCCCGAAAGTCTGTTTGAAGATGAAACGCATCCGTTGCCGGCATGGGACTCCTTGACGAAAGATCAGCAGACCGATCTGGCACGGCGTATGTCTATCTTTGCCGCTATGGTAGATGTAATGGATACAAATATCGGTAGGGTAGTGGATGAATTGAAGAAAAACGGTGAGCTGGACAATACGTTCATCATGTTTATGTCCGATAACGGTGCTTGCGCCGAATGGCATGAATTCGGTTTCGACAAGCAGACGGGAATCGAATATCATACGCATACCGGAAAGGAACTTGATCAGATGGGGTTGCCCGGAACCTATCATCATTACGGGACCGGCTGGGCAAATGTATGTTGCACACCGTTCACGCTATATAAACACTATGCGCATGAAGGCGGTATCTCTACTCCATGCATCATTTCCTGGGGGAACCATGTGAAGAATAAAGGCGGATTGGATCATCAGCCTGCACAGTTCTCCGATATCATGTCTACTTGTGTGGAACTGGCAGGAGCTACTTATCCGAAAGAATATCAAGGGAGAGCGATTCTGCCTACAGTGGGTCGGTCTATCCTTCCGATAGTGAAAGGAAAGAAGATGCCTGAGAGATATATTTATGCGGAACATGAAGGTAATCGTATGGTACGCAAGGGTGACTGGAAACTGGTTTCCGCCAACTTCAAGGGCGACGAATGGGAACTGTATAACATCAAAGAAGACCGTACCGAGCAACACAACCTGATCGGTAAATACCCTAAAAAGGTAAAAGAACTCGAAACTGCCTATTTTGAATGGGCGGATAAGAGTGATGTCCTGTATTTCCAGAAAATGTGGAATACATATAATAAAAATCGACGGAAGGATTTCAAAGAATATAAAACCCGCTAATTATTTATGGATAAGAGAATCTTACTAACGCTGGCTTTAGGAGCCATGTCGCAAGTAGTTGTTCATGCATGGGCTCCCAAAGGAGACAAGATTAAAACAGTGTGGGCAGAACGGGTGACACCGGAAAATGTGTGGCAAAGTTATCCCAGGCCACAGCTGCAACGTGCAGAATGGATCAATTTGAATGGATTATGGAAGTATGCCGTGACAGATCAAAATACTGTCAGGAAGGATGTTTCCTTTGACGGAGAAATCTTAGTTCCGTTTGCAATTGAATCGTCTCTGTCAGGAGTGCAGAGAACGTTTCTTCCTACGGACAAACTGTGGTATCAACGTGAGTTCACGTTGGACTCTTCTTGGAAAGGAAAGTCTACAATCTTACATTTCGGAGCAGTGGATTATGAGTGTCAGGTGTGGGTGAATAATCGGCTGGTTGGAACGCATAAGGGAGGAAATAACCCATTCTCATTCGATATAACCAAATACTTGAAGAAGAGTGGTTCTCAGAGTATTGAAGTGGCTGTGACCGATCCCACAGATACGGAGTCTATCTCCCGTGGGAAACAGCAACTCAATCAAGAGGGCATCTGGTATACACCTGTATCGGGTATTTGGCAGACGGTGTGGTTGGAAGCGGTGGATAAGACTTATATCCGCCAGGTACTTCCTACCGCTGATATTGAAAAAAAGTCCGTGCGATTGGCTTTCGATATGGTTGGCGCCAAGGGCAATGAAGAGGTGAAGATAGAAGTATTGGATGAGGGGAAAGTAATTAAGACAGTAGAGCAGAAGTTGCGTGGTGCGGTTGAGGTGACTGTTCCGGATGCTGTCTTGTGGTCTCCCGAGTCTCCGAAACTGTATCATTTGAATATTGTCTTGTCCAATGGAGGGCGTGTCTTGGATCGGGTTAAGAGTTATTTTGCTTTGAGAAAAGTCGATGTGCGGAAAGATGAGTACGGGTATAACCGTATTTGCCTGAATAACCGGTCCATCTTCCAATACGGTCCGCTCGACCAAGGTTGGTGGCCCGACGGCTTGCTGACGCCTCCGTCCGAAGAAGCGATGTTGTGGGATATGGTGCAGTTGAAGAAGATGGGATTTAACATGATCCGTAAGCATATCAAGGTAGAACCGGAGCAGTATTATTACTATGCCGATTCTTTAGGATTGATGATGTGGCAGGATATGGTATCCGGTTTTGCAACGGCAAGGAAGAAGGACGAGCATGTCAGTCCGTTGGCTGCTACCGATTGGAATGCTCCTGAAGAGCATACCCGCCAATGGCAAAAAGAGATGTTCGAAATGATAGACCGTCTCCGCTTTTATCCTTGTATCACTACTTGGGTGGTATTCAATGAAGGATGGGGACAGCATAATACGGTGGAAATCGTAAATAAAGTGATTAAGTATGACGATTCACGCTTGATAAATGGGGTGACCGGTTGGACGGATAGGGGAGTAGGCAACATGTACGATGTCCATAATTATCCTGTTACTTCAATGATTCTGCCTGAAAATAATGGTAATCGCATTTCTGTTTTGGGAGAATTTGGCGGCTACGGTTGGCCGATCAAAGATCATATTTGGAATCCGAATATGAGGAACTGGGGGTATAAGAATATAGATGGAGCGATGGCTCTGATAGATAGTTACGGTCGCTTGGTATACGATTTGGAAACATTGATAGCTCAGGGATTGAGTGCGGCGGTTTATACACAGACTACCGATGTGGAAGGAGAAGTGAATGGCTTGATTACTTATGACCGGAAAGTGATAAAAATACCGGAAGGTTTGTTACATTTGATGCACTCTCGTTTGTATGAGGTTACTCCGGCGAAAGCTGTTACTCTGGTTGCCGACAGTCAGAATGGAGACCGGAATACTCGGCTTGTCAGCGTGAATGGCTGGGAACAGAAAATGACTTCTTTACCTTTTGATTGTCCGCCTCGTTCCACTGTAGTATCTGAAGCTACTTTCAAGGTAGATAAGGATTTCAGCCATTTGTCGCTATGGCTGCATGTTGCCGGAGATACCAAAGTGTGGCTGAATGGTGTAGAGGTCTTTGCACAGGAGGCAAAACAGACCAGACAGTATAATCAATATAATATCAGCGATTATAGCCGCTACCTGTTGAAAGGGAATAACCTGTTGAAGATTGAAGTGAAAGAGTGTAAAAAGATGAAATTCGATTATGGGCTGAGAGCTTATTGATGGCAGGTGTTGTATAATTTGTTTATAACTTAGTAATAGAAAAGGACTGTCCTTGCATTTATGCTTGGGCAGTCTTTTTTTTAAATGTTTTTTCCGCAATCTATTTTTACGGTTACTACTAATGCATATTTTTAAGATTCATTTCTCATGTTCTCATTGTTTTGAGGTAAACGTCAGATAATAAACGATATAGGTGATGAGAAATGCATTCTCAAAACTGCGTCTCTCATTGTTTGCTCGCAGAAAGACGTTGATTTAGCTCATTTCTCATGCTTGCCGAACGATTTCTCATGCTCGTTAGGATATATATTTCTATGATATCCATTCTCATTCGGTGTATAAATAGACCGTGCCGGCTTGTCTGCAAGTGTTCACTTAGAGTGTATAGCTATTGCAGTTCTGATTGAATACTGATTGGTATGTTGTGTAGCTGGTATCATTGTGTCATTCAGCCTTTATCATCATGCTATTTAGGTTTCATTTCATTCGTTCTACTGTAGTGCACAGATCGTTGCACTCCGGTAGACAGATCGTTGCACTGTAGTGAGACGAACTGTGCACTATAGTGCAACGGTTGCGATATAGCTTCAATGAAACGATGATGCCTATAGGACAACACGTCAATGTTTACTTGCTTCCATGCAGATGATAGCTTGTTTTCATATAAAGTGAGATTGACCGGGGTATGAGATGAGAGGGATAAATGATGAGAAATGCCGTTTTGAGGATGGCATTTCTCATTACCTATATCGTTTATTATCTGATGTTTACTTTAAAATGTTTTCCTGTAGCATCATCTATATGAGCTATGTCAGTAACTGGTACATTCCTCCCGCCAACACCCGGATCACTCCTTTCATCTCCAGTTCGAAAAGAATGGCGTTTATCTTATGTACGGGGATATCTGCTTCTACCACGAGAGAGTTGATTTGCAAGTTTCCCTGTCTTTCCAGAATAGCTACTATCTTCTGTTCCTCATCAGAGAGGTCAAGAAAAAGGCTGCGTTGTATATTTGCTTTTTCTGAGGCGGCTACCGGTGCATTCCAGCCCATCGCCTGCACAAAATCCTCGGCAGACAGCAGTAAGGAGGCTCTATTGTTCCTGATTAACCGGTTGCATCCTTTTGAATATTCATCATTCACCCTGCCGGGAAAGGCAAAGCAGTCGCGGTGATAGCTCTCGGCAAGCTCGGCTGTAATCAGCGAACCTCCTTTCTCGGCCGATTCAATGACGATTGTAGCGTCACACATACCGGCAACGATACGGTTGCGACCTACAAAGTTATGACGGTCGGGATTTGTGCCGGACGCGAACTCTGTCAGTAATCCTCCTTTCTCAATCATCTCGACTGCTGTTTTTCGATGCACATAAGGATAAATGCGATCCAACCCATGGGCGAGGACACCTACCGTGGGCAGTTCATTGGTCAATGCTTCACGGTGTGCATGGATATCAATTCCATAAGCAAGTCCACTAACCACCAATACATCAGGACACAATGTTTTTAAATCTCGCAGGAAAGAGGCGCAGAGTTGAGTCCCGTAATTCGTGGCATTGCGGGTGCCCACCATATTGATGATATGGAGAGAGTTTAAATCAGTGTTCCCTTTAAAGAAAAGAACGATGGGGGCATCTTCACACTCCCGCAGGCGGGCAGGGTAATCCTTGTCATGAAAGGTAAGGCATGAAATCCGGTTCTTCCGGACAAACTCATATTCCTGTTCGGCACGTGCGACGGCTTGCGGGCAGTCCAATGCATCCACTACCCGCCGGTTTATCTCAGGGATACGTTCCGGCAGTTCTTTGCGCAGGCGGAAAACATCAACGGCACTATCCATGCCGTCGATAAGACGCTTCGCCCCGATATGCCCGATGCCGGGCACCATTGTCAGGGCGATGCTATAAATTTGTTCTTCTTCGGAGCTGTTCATTTCAGGTAAGGCGCAAAGACGTTATCAAACAATTGGCTGTCACTCAAACGTCCATTTACTACACATACCGTTTCAACAGAAGATTTTACTACTACCTTATTATCGCTTTTGCGGAAGATATCCTGATAGAATACATATTTGATACCTTCTTTTTTCATATATAGCTTGGATATAAACTCGTCCCCACTTTTCAACGGGGTTTTGAAAGCCATACTGATGCGTGCCACTACCGGATCTACGCCTTGCTCATGAAGTGCCGCGAAACTTACGCCTACCGAGGTCAGGAATTCATGGCGCGTATGCTCCAAGTAATGCTGATAATTGGCATTGTTCACAATGCCCTGCAGGTCGCATTCATAATCGCGTACCTTCATCTCCAATTCATAAATATATTGTGCCATCGCTTTACCCTCTTTTCTGTTCGATATCGAGACCTTTGAATTTCTTTAGTTCTTCGGTGGATACCAGTTTATACAATTTGTCGCTTGGGCGTATCTTGTCCGATTTCATGGAGAAGTGCTCTCCTTTCTTTACAGTCTGCACCGGTTTCAAGTCGACACGTGCTTCATCTAATGTCATAAAAATCGCACCGGTAGTCGGTCCTGTAATCAACAGTTTATCGCCTACGCTTACTTCGGCGGCTTCTACCAGAAACTCGGATACCCCGATGTTGGAGAAGTACTTGACGCCTTTGCCTACATAGATCTTGCGCTCTGTTGCGGCGGAGCCGTAGTTGTGTGTCCATTCTCCCAAGCGTTGGCCCAAATAATAACCGTCCCAAAAGCCACGATTGAAAACTGTCTTCAGGCGTTCGTCCCAAACGGCAATCTTCTCATCGGTAAACGCATCTTCCAGATAGGCTTTGATGGCTTCCTTATAGCATTCTACCACAGTGCGCACATACTCAGGACCACGGGCGCGCCCTTCAATCTTGAATACACGCACACCGGCATCCATCATCTTATTCATAAAATGAATGGTTTTCAGGTCTTTCGGTGACATGATATATTCGTTGTCAATGTCCAGCTCCACGTCTGTTTCTTTGTCGCGGACAGTATAGGATCGGCGGCACACCTGCATGCAGGCGCCACGGTTGGCAGAATGATTCATCTCGTGCAGGGAAAGATAGCATTTGCCCGAAACAGCCATGCAAAGCGCACCGTGACAGAACATCTCTATGCGGATCTGTTTGCCGCTCGGACCGCAGATATGCTCTTCCTGAATCTGGCGGTAAATCTCCGCAACTTGTTCCAAGTTCAACTCACGGGCCAATACCACTACATCGGCAAACTGTGCGTAGAACTTCAGCGCTTCTGCGTTGGAGATATTCAATTGGGTGGAAAGATGTACCTCCTGCCCAATCTGACGGGCATAGCTCATCACCGCCACATCGGCAGCAATCACCGCCGAAATGCCGGCTTCCTTAGCTGCATCGACAATGGTGTGCATCAAAGGGATGTCTTTATCATAGATAATGGTGTTGACAGTCAGATAACTTTTCATCCCATGCTCATCACACGTACGGGCTATCTCCCGCAAATCATCAATCGTGAATGTATTGGCCGAACGGGCGCGCATATTCAGGTTTTCTATACCGAAATAGATAGAATCGGCACCCGCCTGAATAGCCGCGGCAAGGGATTCGCGCGAACCGACAGGAGCCATTATTTCAAAATCCTTCAAACTAAGACTCATAGAATATATACTTATTTGTATCAGTTAAGCAAATGAATGCGTACAAAGGTAGGCTTTTTTCCGTATTTTTGCAGCGAAAAGAAGAAGTTACTTCAATCATAAACTGTAAATAGCAAGATCATATATGAAGATTGGTACTATAGATTTGGGTGAACACCCCATTCTGCTCGCTCCCATGGAAGACGTGACTGATCCGGCTTTCCGCCTGATGTGCAAGAAGTTCGGAGCAGACATGGTATATACGGAATTCGTATCGAGCGATGCACTGATCCGCGCAGTCAGCAAGACTGCACAGAAGTTAAGTATCAGTGGCGAAGAACGTCCTGTCGCTATTCAGATATACGGAAAGGACACCGAGACAATGGTGGAAGCCGCCAAAATCGTAGAAGAAGCGCGACCGGATATTTTGGATATTAATTTCGGATGCCCGGTGAAAAGGGTTGCCGGAAAGGGGGCAGGGGCAGGAATGTTGCAGAATATTCCTAAAATGTTGGAGATTACCCGCTCTGTGGTGGATGCGGTGAAAATACCCGTGACGGTGAAAACTCGTTTGGGATGGGATGCGAATAATAAGATTATCGTAGATCTGGCGGAACAGTTGCAGGATTGTGGTATCGCAGCCTTGACTATACATGGCCGTACCCGTGCGCAAATGTATACCGGAGAAGCGGACTGGACACTGATCGGTGAAGTGAAGAACAACCCGCGGATGCATATTCCTATCATCGGCAACGGAGATGTGACTACACCCCAACGGTGCAAAGAGTGTTTCGACCGGTATGGGGTAGATGCTGTCATGATAGGTCGTGCCAGCTTTGGTCGTCCGTGGATATTCAAGGAGATTAAGCATTATCTGAAAATGGGTGAAGAATTGCCGCCGCTTAGCTTTGAATGGTGCATGGATGTACTGCGTCAAGAAGTGATTGACAGTGTCAACCTGCTTGACGAACGTAGGGGAATCCTGCATGTACGTCGTCATTTGGCAGCCAGTCCGTTATTCAAGGGAATTCCGAATTTCCGCAATACACGTATTGCCATGCTTCGGGCTGAAACGAAAGAAGAACTCTTTCGGATATTTGATGAGATTTCCGCAAAGATAAGTCTTTCTTCAGAATCCTGAGATGCAATACGGATTTTATTTGTTGGAGGATATTTCTGAATAGTTAAACAAAAAGGGAATCAAAATCATGACAAGAGACAAATAGCGTTTTCATTCCTTTCACTTGTTCCACTTTTTCCTTTAAATACTTCCAACAAACAGTTTCCCAACCAGAAGCAGTTTCAGCTAAAAGATTTAAATTACTTGCAAGAGAAATCAGTGGATCTTGCTGAATATTAATATCAGTAACTACTATATAACATTTGGACGTAGAAAGAAAATCGGATTTAAATCCTGCCCCTTCTTCATCACATAATATTCCGATACAAGTCTCAATGCTGCAAGACAATTTGTAGGCTAAATTATATTTATCTACCTGTTTTTGAATTTTATGTTCAGAAATATTGGTTGTATGATCCAAATAATTTTTCCATCCCTTTATCTCGATAAAACAAATAGTTTCTTTATTTTCTGTCAATGCATCCACTGAAGCGCAAGATGGCATCTTCTTTCGTCGGCAATAATCTTTCGTTACCTGATCGAAATCAAAAACTAATTTGTCTCCTCCGTTTATACAGTTTCGTGTCAAGCTACAGGGATGATGAAGAGTACATAAAGCAACTTCGACATAATTTCTTGAAAGTATATCTTTTATTTGCATGCTTCCTGCCTATCTCAGATTCATTATTTGATTTAACGGCTCAGCCAATTTCATAAAAACCTGATTCAGATCTTCTGTTACATTCTCCAGAGTACTCAACCCGCTATAGTTATCACTATTCTCTGCTAAATAATAGTTTACATAAGGATTCATTTCCTCTTTATTGGAGAAATAGCGGATTCCTTGAATAAAATATGGACTGTGAGAACTGACAACAACCGGAATGCCGGCTTTAGCCAATTTCACCAGAAGATGAGCAAATTCTATTTGCCATTTGGGATGCAAATGATTCTCAGGCTCATCCCAAATAAGCATTTTACTTTCATTGATAAAATCCATTTCTAACAGTAACTGGACCAAGCCAAAACTTTTAATTCCAGATGCCACATTGACGGGAGGATAACTAAAAACCTTACCGTTCTCAGGTTTTACCAATAACAAGCTACGGCTTTTCTTATCATATACAAAACGTCCTCCTATAATAGATTCAATGTCAAATGAATCAATTCCGGATAAAGAGTTTCCTTGCAGATATTTGCTATACTCCAACTTGTCCATTAAATCCTTAATATGAACAGAAACCATTCCGAATGACAATCCCAAAGTTGCTCGTTTATTTTCCAATTCTTTATAAGTTGAAGCTCGATATAAAGCATCCATCAAATGGAGATAAAGAGGGGTTTCAACAAAAGTGACATCTGTCAACGAATAATCGAAATCCATGTCTAATTTGCCTTCTATTATCTCATTATCTTTCATCTCAATTTTTGCGGAACCATGATCTGAAAAGAACTGTATTTTTGAATACTCAGTGGATACAGAACAAATATTATAAGAAAATTCAGATTCTATTTGATTCTGAAACTCATTTCTAAAACGAGAGCTATAATCGCCAGTCTCTGTCAATAGATTTTTTATTGCTGTTAAATCCTTTAAAGCTAAACTTTTATGGCGAGGAGTAATATCTAATGATTCAATAATAGATATTTTTTCATCCATAAATCTAAAAAGTTCTTTCTGAGCCAATATAGCATTTGAATCTACAGAAGATAATAGGGTCTCCAACTTACGCGAAGTATCCAGTGGGCTAAATTTCCAAAGTAGTTCCCGATCTATTGTCCTGATTGATGACAAGCGCTTATATAAAGATGAAAATCGTTCTTTTATGTTCTTAATCTTATCTTTATCATTATTATTCAACCCATTTATCAATGCCTTAATAACAGAAAAGAGTACCCTTCCTACTGTGCTTTTACCCGAATCGTTTGTACCCGCTATAACAGTCAAGCCATTTAACTCGATATCCGCCTTTTTTATTTTATTGATATTTTCCAAAATTAGTCTCATAATCAATATGTTTAAGTAGAAACTCCTATGCAAAATTAAAGTTTAATTTTAAATCAGCATCATATAAGAACAACAATTAACGAACACAATTGAGCTTATTTGAACATCGGCTGTGCAAACCACTTCTTGAACATCCAGGTTGCCACCACATACAACACGAATGCTGAGAAGAAGCCCACAATGGCATCAATGACATAATGCGCTTGGATGTATACGGTAGCGCCGCAGAGCAGCATGTAGAAAGGAATCAGGCAGGCGAACAGTTTCTTGCTTCCACGCCACGCCATAATCATCAAGATAGTAGAAATGCCGACATGCGAACTTGGGAATGCCGCCGTAGGGCGCTCACCTACTTGCTGTGAACTTTCCACCAAGCTATAAAAGAAACCGTGTTGGTATCCGGGTCCGGGGAGTAACTCTTGATGATGATTGAAATAGTCGCCGATAGCCGGAAAAATCCCCTTGGATACGTTTTCAAATCCTATAGCAGGGAAATAGAACTGAGGACCGGCAACAGGTATAAAGATATAAATCAGATAATATATGAAAAAAGATGCGATAAGTACAAAAGACATCTTTTCAAACCATTCAAACCTATATATGAAATAATACAACGTCACAATCAGCATCATCGGATAATAGAAGAAGTATCCCATATTGAACGCCTCGCTGACCAGGAGATGCGGGAATGTGTGGCAGAACCAGATGGCAGGCTGCCCGTTAAAGACAAACTGTTCGGTGGCGGCAAAGATATGGTCCAAGTTCGGAAAGAAACGGTTGAACTCGAACGTATCCGGATACCAGTAGGAAAGCAGGCTCATCTGAATGACAATGCGTACAAATGCAGAAAACTTGCAGGGAGCGAGCCGGTAAAGGTACATCAACAGGAAAGTCATTGCGGCAATCATTGCCCTGTCCAGCAACATACGCCATGGATGATCCATCCGCTGAAACAGGAATAGAATCAATATGGAAGTCAACAAAGCATAAATCAATGTGATCTTCTCCACAGCAAACAACCCTTTCCGGGTCTCTATGCGCTTAAACAGGTCTAAAGCCATCCTTCATTTTTATACCAGGCAATGGTTTCACGAACTCCCTTCTCCAAATCATATTCGGGCACATACCCCAACTCATTAATTGTCGGAGTAATATCACACTGCCAATTGCGTTGTTTCATAATCTTATACTTGTCCGAATTCAGCGTGCTGCTCTTTCCCGAACGCGTAGCAATGAATTCAGCGAGCAAAGATATAACTTTTAGTACAATTAACGGGCATTTCAGATGAAGAACAAACGGATTGCCTAATTCTTTTTGTATCAAGTCTGAAAATGCACGGCTTCTGTATATATTCCCGTCTGTCAGGAAATACGCCTTTCGGGTCACTTTCTTTTCAATGCCCAAGAAGATAGCTTGCACAATGTCTTTCACATAGACAAATGTCAAGTCCTGACGCCGGAAGCCAACGGAAAAATCGACATGCTTCTGAATAGATTTCGCCATCAGGAAATAATCCGACTCACGAGGACCATACACCCCTGTAGGGCGATAGATGACGTAAGGAAAAC
>CAKUYM010000087.1 GCA_934716785.1 uncultured Bacteroides sp.
GTACTGGCAGTACTGATTGTATTTTGGACAGCATGTTCCAAGACATCAGAGTACACCAATGCGATACCGGCTGATGCTTCGGCAGTCGCTTCCATCAACCTCAAGTCACTCGCCGACAAAGCGGGGCTGAACGACAAGGAAAATGAAGCTGCCAAACAAAAAGTATTGGAAGCTCTGAAAAGCGGGATGAACGCCGCTACTTTCCAACAACTGGAAAAAGTCATGAAGAATCCCATCGAATCGGGCATTGACGTAGAGTCTCCATTCTACGCATTTTCTTCCTCTTCCTTTCCCTACCCGGCTGTCGTTGGCAAGGTGAGCAATGAAGACAACCTGCATGCTTCGCTAAACGTGATGGTCAAGGAGCAAATCTGCCAGCCGGTCAACGAAGCGGATGGATACAGCTTCACAACAATGAATGGCAATCTGATTGCTTTCAACAGCTCTACCGTGATAATTGTCGCCGTGAGCGGCACCACCCAAACAGAAAAAGCCAAAGAGGGCATCACCGCCTTGATGAGACAGACGGCTGACAACAGCATTGTGAAATCCTATGCATTCCAGGAAATGGGAAAGCAGAAGAACGATGTCGGCTTCTTCGCTTCGATGGCAGCTATTCCTGCGACCTATCGCAGCCAAGCAACTATGGGATTGCCCGCCGAAGTGGCTCCGGAAGACATCACCCTTGTAGGCGGACTGAACTTCGAGAAGGGCAAGATTGCACTCAAAGCAAGATATTGCACTGAAAACGAAGCTGTGAAAGCATTGATAAAAAAGCAGGCTGAGTCGTTTGGAAAAACCAACGGGACTTTCGTCAAAGACTTCCCCGCTTCTACGCTGATGTTCCTCAATGTAGGCGTAAAAGGAGAGGGACTTTATAACCAACTGAGCGAGAACGAGGATTTCCGCAACACGATATCCATCGCCAAAGCTGACGAGGTGAAAGCATTGTTCAGTTCATTCAACGGTGATATTTCCGCTGGATTGATCAACGTAACAATGAGCAGCGCTCCGACATTCATGCTATACGCAGAGGTAAAGAACGAAGATGCGCTTGAGGCCATTTATAAGAACAAAGAATCATTGGGCTTGAGAAGAGGAGAAGATATCCTGAAACTCGGGAAGAACGAATACGTCTATAAGACCGGAAGAATGAATATATTCTTCGGAATCAAAAACAAGCAGATGTATGCCACCAATGACGAATTGCTTTATAAAAACGTAGGCAAAGCAGCAGACAAGTCCATCAAAGAGGCACCTTACGCATCGGAGATGAAAGGCAAATCAATGTTCATCGCCATCAATGCCGAGGCTATACTCGATCTTCCTTTGGTGAAAATGGTGGCAGGCTTCGGCGGTCAGGAGGTGAAGACTTATCTTGAACTGCTTAATAAGGTCTCTTACCTGTCTATGACCACAGAAGGAGATATCAACGAGGTAGACCTTTGCCTGAAAGACAAGAACGTCAATGCCCTCAAACAGATAGTGGACTTTGCCAAGCAATTTGCCGGCATGTAATAACTTGTAAACAAACGGTATGAATAGCATTCACCTACAGCAAACACTTCCCCAGGTGTTTGCTGACCGTAACTCGGTAACCTCAGACATATGGCATCAGGACCTCATCTTCCGGAAAGGGGAGATGTATCTGATCGAGGCAGCCTCCGGCACCGGTAAATCATCATTGTGCAGCTATATCTATGGCTACCGTGACGACTATCAGGGGATTATAAATTTTGACGATACCAATATCAAAGCATACTCCATGAAGCAATGGGTCGACCTGAGAAAGCATTCATTGAGCATGCTTTTTCAGGATTTACGCATCTTCACCGAACTTACCGCCCTTGAGAATGTGCAACTGAAAAATAATCTCACCGGATGCAAAAAGAAAAAGGAAATCCTGACATACTTCGAACGATTAGGCATCGCAGATAAAATAAACACGAAAGCCGGAAAGCTATCTTTCGGACAGCAACAACGTGTCGCCTTTATCCGTGCACTCTGCCAGCCGTTTGACTTCTTGTTTCTGGACGAGCCCATCAGCCACCTGGACGATGACAACAGCCGCATCATGGGCGAGCTTATCCTTGCCGAAGCCGAAAAACAGGGGGCGGGAGTTATCGCGACTTCCATCGGCAAGCATATAGAACTGCCCTATCACTCTATCCTCAAATTATAATGCTGTAGAAATCCATTATAAAGAATCAGATATAAGATTAAGATATAAGAAATCAGACCGAACCCAAACAGTTCATACCCAAATAATAAAGTACAAAACAATGAATATTCTCGTCTGGAAACTTCTCCGCCAACATATCAGTATCGGTCAATTAGCCGGCTTCTTCTTGGCCAACCTGTTCGGTATGATGATCGTACTGCTCAGTGTACAGTTTTACAGAGATGTCATCCCTGTGTTCACCGAAGGCGACAGCTTTATGAAGCAAGACTTCATCATCGCTACAAAGAAAATCAGCACACTCGGTTCTTTTGCCGGAAAGAGCAACACATTCACCGCCGAGGACATCACCGATCTGAAAAAGCAGCCGTTCACCAAGAGCATAGGTGCTTTCACCCCTTCCCAATTCAAGGTATCGGCAGGATTGGGGATGCAGGAAGCAGGCATACACCTCTCTACAGATATGTTTTTCGAAGCAGTTCCCGATGAATTTGTTGACATCAAGCTGGACAAATGGCACTTTGACGAAGAGAGCCATACAATCCCTATCATCATCCCCCGCAACTATCTGAATCTTTACAACTTCGGTTTTGCGCAAAGCCGAAGTCTGCCCAAATTATCGGAAGGACTGATGGGGCTGATACAGATGGACATCATGATGCGTGGCAACGGACGAGTAGAACAATACAAGGGAAATATCGTAGGCTTCTCCAACCGGCTGAATACAATCCTCGTTCCGCAATCTTTCATGGAATGGGCCAACAAGAATTTTGCTCCGAACACCCAAGCGCAACCCGCCCGACTGATTATCGAAGTCAGCAATCCGGCAGACTCCTCCATTGCCGATTATTTTCAAAAGAAAGGATACGAAACGGAAGACGGGAAGTTGGATGCCGGAAAAACGACTTATTTCCTCCGCCTCATCGTGGGCATCGTATTGGGAGTCGGACTGTTTATCAGTGTCCTTTCATTCTATATCCTGATGCTAAGCATCTTCCTGCTGCTGCAAAAGAACACTACCAAACTGGAAAGCCTGTTGCTGATCGGTTACAGTCCCGGCAGAGTAGCCCTGCCCTACCAGCTGCTCACCGTAGGATTAAACACAATCGTACTCATGCTATCCATCGGATTGGTCTGCCGACTACGCAGTTACTACCTCGACAGTATCCGGCTGCTCTTTCCGCAACTGGAGACCGGCAGTTTGTGGGCGGCTATCAGTACGGGAATCCTGCTATTCATCATAGTATCGATCATCAACATAGTTGCCGTCAAAAAGAAGATTCTCTCCATTTGGATGCATAAAGCATAGAAATAAAGGCATAAAAATAAAAGCATAGAATAGAAATAAAAACAAAAGTATGAACAACAAAACTACACTCCTTATACATAAGGTTATAAACAAAGGCTTGATAATCTCAATTATCCTTGCCGGAATGCTCTCAAGCCTATTTCCGCCATCCGCATCCGCACAAACAATGCAGGACACGCTTATTGCCTATTTCAATCTCATCGAAAACATCCCTCAGGAGAAACTGTACCTGCATCTGGACAAGCCGTTCTATGGAGCCGGAGAGAAAATGTGGTTTAAAGGATATCTGGTCAATGCTGTCACGCATCAGGACAACACACAGAGCAATTTCATCATTACAGAGCTCATCAATCGTTCCGACTCTGTCATAGAACGGAAAAAGATACGCAGAGATTCTTTAGGCTTTCACAATGCCTTTACCCTTCCCCCTACCCTGCCTGCCGGCGATTATTATCTACGGGCATACAGCAATTGGATGCTCAACCAAGAGCCGGAGTTCTTCTATTCGCATAACCTGAAAATCGGTAACTCGATTGACAATACCATCGTTTCGAATATCGAATATCAGCAAGAAGACGAGACACATTATACCGCTAAAGTGAGATTTGCCAATAACGCCCAAGAGGCTTATAAAAACACGACCGTCCGCTATCGCTACATCGAGAATGGCAAAGTAAAAGATAAAGGCAGAAGAAAGACCGACGAAAACGGACTGATTTATATCTCCCTACCGGATTTGAAGCCTACAGCCACGCGCCACATCGAAGTAGAATTCGACGACCCGCAATACATCTATAAGAAGACTTTCTACTTGCCTCTGTTCAACAAAGACTTCACCGTCCAATTCTTTCCGGAGGGCGGTGCCTTATTGGCTGTCGCCCATCAGAACATTGCGTTTAAAGCCTTGGGTAGCGATGGATTCTCCAAAGAAATAGAAGGAATCCTGTTTGATGCCAAAGGAGATACTTTGAGCACATTCCATTCGGAACATGACGGAATGGGCATTTTTACATTAAATCCGACCGGCGGAAATACCTACTACGTGATAGCCAAAACCAATGACGGAATCAGCAAACGGTTCGACCTGCCGGCAGTAGAGTCCAAAGGATTCGGGCTTTCCATGACGCATTACAAGAAAGAGATACGATACAACATCCAGAAAACGGAAGCTACCGAATGGCCTCAAAAACTGTTTTTGATGGCGCATACCCGGGGGAAGTTGGCCATACTTCAGCCTATCAATGCCGACAGGACTTCCGGCAAAATGAACGACAGCCTGTTCAACGCGGGCATTACGCACTTTATGCTCATCGACCAGCAAGGGAATGTACTCAGCGAACGATTAGTGTTCGTGCCCGACCGAGATCCGCACCAATGGCAAGTACTCTCCGATAAACCGGCATACGGGAAAAGAGAAAAAGTAGCTCTGCAAATTTCGGCAAAAGATAGTAACGGGACTCCCGTAGAAGGTGATTTCTCTATCAGCATCACCGACCGGAGAAGTCTACAGACAGACTCTCTTGCTGATAATATCCTATCGAACCTCCTGCTGACTGCCGACCTGAAAGGATACATAGAAAACCCCGGCTACTATTTTCTTCGCCAAGACCCAAGGACGCTGCGGGCACTGGACTTCCTGATGATGACGCACGGGTGGCGCAGGCATCATTTCAAGAACGTATTGACGGTCCCTTCCATGAATATCACTCATTATATGGAGAAAGGGCAGACTATCAGCGGGCGAATCAAAGGTTTCTTCGGAAACAACGTCAAGCAAGGACCGATTTGTGTATTGGCGCCCAAGCAGAATATCATTGCCACCACCACGACAGACGAGAAAGGAGAATTTATCGTGAATGCCTCGTTCAGAGACAGTACGTCTTTCCTCGTCCAAGCACGCACGAAAAGAGGATTTGCCGGAGTAGACATTGAAATCGACACTCCCGAATATCCGGCAGCATCTCCAAAATCTCCTTTCCACGACGGAACGGCGACTTTCATGGAGGACTATCTGCTCAACACACGCGACCAATATTATATGGAAGGGGGTATGAGGGTATATAACCTGAAAGAGGTGCTTATCACAGGCAATCGCTCCAAACCCCGCTCGGAGAGTATCTACACAGGTGGAATCAACACGTATACAGTAGAAGGTGACAGGCTTGAGAACTTCGGAGCGCATACCGCCTTCGATGCCGTCACCAGACTGCCGGGAGTCAGTGTGACCAACGGCAACGAGATACATATCCGCAACAACCCCGAACAGCCGCTCATCGTCATCGACGACGTAGTCTATGAAGACGATAACGACATACTGACCATGATACAAACCAGCGATATGGCAAGTCTGAGCCTCCTTCGCGGAGCCGATGCGGCCATATTGGGCTCACGAGGTTCGGCAGGCGCCATCGTCATCACATTGAAGGACGGAAAAGATATCCCCGCCAAACCCGCAAAAGGCATTGTCTTGTGCACCCCACTGGGATATAGCGATTCTGTTGAATTCTATGCACCGGCTTACGACACTCCCGAAAAGAAAAATGCGCAACGCTCGGACTTACGAAGCACCATCTATTGGAATCCGTCACTCCGCTTGGATGCGGAAGGAAAGGCGACCATCGAATATTATACACCTGACAGCACCGCACCGGAAGATATTGTCATAGAGGGTGTGGATAAGAACGGGAAAGCATGCAGGATAGTGCAAACGATCAACAAATAGTGACTGAATCTCAAACAAATAAAATTTATTTCGTATTTTTGCGGATACAAAAAGAATGAAACTATGCCGGACTATGATTTAATCGCCATACTCGGACCTACCGCCTCGGGAAAGACTCCTTTTGCCGCGGCATTGGCCTATGAACTCAACACGGAAATTATCAGTGCCGACTCCCGTCAGATATACAGGGGGATGGATCTCGGCACAGGAAAAGACCTCGCCGATTATACGGTAAACGGTCGTGCTATCCCCTATCACCTGATTGACATCGCCGACCCCGGATATAAATACAATGTATTTGAATACCAACGCGATTTCCTTATTTCTTACGAATCCATCAAACAAAAAGGCTGCCTTCCCGTTTTATGTGGCGGAACCGGCATGTATCTTGAATCCGTACTGAAAGGATACAAGCTCATGCCCGTACCGGAGAATCCGGAATTACGCGCACGGCTGGCAGATTATTCTTTAGAGGAGTTGACGGAAATGCTGAGCCGGTATAAAACGCTGCATAATTCCACAGATGTGGATACCGCGAAACGTGCTATCCGTGCCATAGAGATTGAAGAGTATTATGCCGCCCATCCGGTTCCCGAACGGGAATTTCCCGAATTGAAGAGCCTTATTATCGGTGTGGATATCGACCGGGAACTGCGTCGCGAAAAGATTACCCGCCGACTGAAGCAGCGGTTGGACGAAGGCATGGTGGACGAGGTGCGACGCCTGATTGAGCAAGGCATTGCACCGGATGATTTGATATACTACGGTCTGGAGTACAAATATCTGACCCTCTACGTCATAGGCAAACTGACTTACGAAGAGATGTTCAACGGGTTGGAAATAGCCATCCATCAGTTTGCCAAACGGCAGATGACTTGGTTTCGAGGCATGGAAAGAAGAGGATTTACCATTCATTGGGTAAAGGCGGAGCTGCCGATGGAAGAAAAGATAGCTTTCGTAAAAGAAAAACTGGAAAGGATTTAGTATCTTTGACAGTTATTTATTGTGAGATTTAAAATACAGTAGGATAGAAATACGGATATGAGTGTAGAACCGAAGAAATGGGGGGTGATTTATAACCCGAAAGCCGGTACCCGAAAGGTAAAGAAGCGCTGGAAAGAAATCAAGGAGTACATGGACAGCAAAGGTGTCGACTACGACTATGTACAATCCGAAGGTTTCGGATCGGTAGAACGCCTCGCCAAGATTTTAGCGAACAACGGCTATCGCACGATTGTCATTGTTGGTGGTGACGGTGCTCTGAACGATGCCATCAACGGTATTATGCTGTCTGATGCCGAAGACAAGGAGAATATCGCCTTGGGGCTTATACCGAACGGCATAGGAAACGACTTTGCCAAGTATTGGGGAATCAGCACTGAGTATAAGCCTGCCGTAGACTGCCTCATCAACCATCGGCTGAAGAAAATAGATGTAGGATACTGTAATTTCTATGATGGAAAAGAACATCACCGACGCTATTTCCTCAATGCCGTCAATATCGGATTGGGAGCGCGGATCGTAAAGATCACCGACCAGACCAAACGTTTTTGGGGAGTGAAATTCCTTTCATATGTCGCAGCCCTATTCTCGCTGATATTCGAGCGTAAGCTATACAGGATGCATCTGCGCATTAACGACGAACATATCCGCGGACGCATCATGACCGTATGCATAGGCAGTGCCTGGGGCTGGGGACAGACTCCGAGTGCTGTTCCATACAACGGTTGGCTGGACGTCTCCGTGATTTATCGCCCTGAATTTCTACAGATTATTTCCGGATTATGGATGCTGATTCAAGGAAGAATTCTGAATCATAAAGTGGTGAAAAGTTATCGTACAAAGAAAGTGAAGGTGCTCCGGGCACAAAATGCCGCGGTCGACTTGGACGGACGTCTACTGCCCAAACATTTCCCGTTGGAAGTGGGCATACTGCCGGAAAAGACAACACTCATCATTCCGGATTGATAACTTCCGATACGAGCCATGCTATTTTAGCGAACCGATAAGGGCCGTTCATGTGTAATCCGCGTAACCCGTGTAATCCATGTTATCCGTATAACCCAATGTAATCCGTGCTTGAACAATAACATATAATAATAGTAAGAAAAATGATAGAACTTAAAAACAATCCTGCCGGTAACTTTTTTTTATTGGCCGGTCCTTGTGTGATAGAAGGCGAAGAAATGGCTATGCGCATCGCCGAACGAGTTGTGAAAATCACCGAAGCATTACAGATACCTTATGTATTCAAAGGCTCTTACCGCAAAGCAAACCGCTCGCGTTTGGATTCGTTTACAGGCATCGGCGACGAAAAAGCGCTGAAAGTATTGCAGAAGGTGCATGACACATTCGGAGTTCCCACCGTGACGGATATCCACAGCGCAGACGAAGCGGAAATGGCAGCCGAATATGTGGATGTTCTTCAGATTCCCGCATTCCTTTGCCGGCAGACCGACCTGCTGGTTGCAGCCGCCAAAACCGGAAAAACGATCAACATCAAGAAAGGACAGTTCCTTTCGCCTTTGGCCATGCGGTTCGCTGCCGAGAAGGTGGTGGAAGCCGGCAACAAGAACGTCATGCTGACCGAACGCGGAACAACTTTCGGCTATCAGGATTTGGTGGTCGACTACCGCGGCATCCCCGAAATGCAGACATTCGGCTATCCTGTCATTCTGGATGCCACCCATTCGTTGCAGCAACCCAACCAAACCAGTGGGGTGACCAGCGGTATGCCTCAACTGATAGAGACGATAGCCAAAGCCGGCATTGCCGTAGGTGTTGACGGTCTCTTTATCGAGACGCATGAGAATCCTGCCGTAGCTAAAAGCGACGGTGCCAATATGCTCAAGTTAGACCTGTTGGAAGGGCTACTGACCAAACTGGTCCGCATACGGGAAGCTATAAAATAATGTTTTCGCTGTCTATTTGTGATTTGCGAGCAAATACAACGACAGATTACTTAGAAACATTTATTCAAATTAAATACATAACATGAAACATTTATTACGTGGATTACTCATTGCGGTACTTATTATATGCTGCAATTTCCTGCCCGTATTTGCACAACCCATGCAACAACTGCCTGTGGACAAGAATGTCCGTATCGGAAAGTTGGACAACGGACTTACTTATTACATCCGACACAATGCACTTCCGGAGAAGCGTGCAGAGTTCTACATTGCACAAAAAGTAGGTTCCATTCTCGAAGAGCCGCAACAACGTGGCTTGGCACACTTCCTTGAACACATGGCTTTCAATGGGACGAAACACTTCCCCGGTGATGAAACCGGACTGGGTATCGTGCCTTGGTGCGAAACGAAAGGTATCAAGTTCGGAACCAATCTGAACGCATATACCGGTGTTGAGCAGACGGTGTATAATATCAGCAATGTGCCGACGGAAAATGTCAATGTTGTAGATTCCTGTCTGCTTATCCTTCACGACTGGTCCAGTGCCATCAACCTCAATGATAAGGAGATAGACAAAGAACGCGGCGTCATCCGCGAAGAGTGGAGAAGCCGCAACAGCGGCATGCTCCGCATCATGACGGACGCGCAACCCGCCCTGTATCCGAACTCCAAATACGCTGACTGTATGCCTATCGGAAGCATCGACGTTATCAACAACTTCCCCTATCAGGACATCCGCGATTACTATGCGAAATGGTATCGCACGGACCTGCAAGGTATCATTATTGTAGGCGACATCAATGTAGACGAGATAGAAGCGAAACTGAAAAAGATATTTGCCGACGTGAAAGCTCCGGTAAATCCCGCCAAACGTATCTACTACCCCGTAGAAGACAATCAGGAACCGCTTATCTACATCGGTACAGACAAAGAGGTGAAGAATCCTTCTGTAAACATCTTCTTCAAGCAAGATGCCACTCCGGATTCACTGAAAAATACGATCGCCTATTATGCCACGCATTACATGCTCAGCATGGCTATGAATATGCTGAACAACCGGTTGAGCGAACTTAGCCAGACGGCCAATCCTCCTTTCACCAGTGCAGGTGCCGGATATGGCGAATTCTTCCTTGCCAAGACCAAAGAAGCATTCAGTCTGAGCGCAGGCAGCAAGGTAGACGGCATCGAGTTAGCGATGAAAACCGTATTGGAGGAAGCCGAACGCGCACGCCGTTTCGGATTCACCGCAACCGAGTATGACCGTGCACGCGCCAACTATCAGCAAGCTGTCGAGTCTGCTTACAACGAACGCGAAAAGACAAAGAGCAGCGCATACGTTGACGAATATGTGAACAACTTCCTTGACAAAGACCCCATTCCGGGCATCGAGTTCGAGCACATGCTTGTCAGCCAGATGGCTCCCAACATCCCGGTAGAGGCTATCAACCAGCTCATGCAACAGTTGGTTACGGACAACAACCAAGTGGTTCTGCTTGCCGGTCCCGAAAAAGAAGGCGTGAAATATCCCACCAAAGAGGAAATCGCCGCCTTACTGAAAGAGATGAAGACATTCGACCTGAAGCCGTATGAAGACAAGGTTTCCAACGAACCGCTTATCTCCGAAGATATCAAAGGCGGAAAGATTGTATCCGAGAAAGCCGGAGATGTTTACGGCAGCACGAAACTGGTACTTTCCAACGGCGTAACCGTATACGTGAAGCCGACGGATTATAAAGCCGACCAGATTATGATGAAGGGTGTGAGCTTCGGTGGTACAAGCCTGTTCCCGAACGAGGAAATCATCAATATCTCCCAACTGAACGGTGTGGCTCTGGTAGGCGGAATAGGTAATTTCAGCAAAGTGGATTTGGGCAAAGCCCTTGCCGGCAAACGCGCTACCGTAAGCTCAGGCATTAGTAATACAATCGAAACGATTTCCGGCAGTTGCTCTCCGAAAGACTTCGAGACTATGATGCAGCTTGCTTACCTGACATTCACCTCTCCGCGTAAAGACAACGAAGCATTCGAGTCTTACAAAAGCCGCTTGAAGGCACAGCTCCAGAATGCGGATGCCAATCCGATGACAGCATTCAGTGATACCGTGACACGTGCTTTGTATGGCAACCATCCGCGTGCCATTAAGATGAAAGAAAGCATGGTAGACCAAATCAACTACGACCGCATCCTTGAAATGTACAAGGACCGTTTCAAAGACGCAAGCGACTTCACTTTCTATCTGGTAGGAAATGTGGACTTGGAGGAGATGAAACCTGTGATTGCCAAATATTTGGGCGCTCTGCCGTCAATCAACCGCAAGGAGACTTTCAAAGACAACAAGATGGATATCCGCAAAGGGCAATACAAGAATGAGTTTGCCAAGAAACAGGAGACTCCGATGGCTACCATCATGTTCCTTTACAGCGGTAGCTGCAAATATGACTTGCGCGACAACGTCCTTCTCAGCTTCCTCGACCAAGCATTGGACATGGTTTACACAGCGGAAATCCGTGAAAAGGAAGGTGGTACATACGGCGTAAGTTGCAACGGAAGCCTCAGCAAGTATCCCAAAGAAGAGCTGGTTCTGCAGATTGTATTCCAGACCGATCCGGCTAAGAAAGATAAATTGTCTGCCATCGTTGTGGAACAACTGAACAAAATGGCCAAAGAAGGTCCGTCTGCCGAGCACATGCAGAAGATTAAAGAGTATATGTTGAAGAAGTATAAAGATGCCCAGAAAGAAAACGGCTACTGGCTCAATAATCTGGACGAATACTTCTACACCGGCATCGACAATACAAAAGACTATGAAAAGTTGGTAAGCAGCATCACCGCCAAAGAAGTGCAGGACTTCCTCGCCAAATTGCTGAAACAGAACAACGAGATTCAAGTGGTAATGACGGCACCGGAAGAAAGTAAATAATGTTCTTTTAATAGGTCAACTAACAGATCAACAGTATGATGATATTCAACGAACTGCGCAAACATGGAAAGCTCGCCGCCAAACGGCATCCGATGTATGAAAAGAATAAAGCGGCCAAAATACTCGGTTATGTCATGGGCATATTCTGGGCGGGCTATCTGATATTCTTCGGTACGATGTTCGCATTCGGTTTTTCAGATATGGTTCCCAATCGGGAACCATATCATGTAATGAATGCAGCCGTCCTGATATTTATACTGGCGCTCGACTTCCTGTTGCGTGTTCCGTTCCAAAAGACACCGACGCAAGAGGTAAAGCCCTACCTCTTGCTGCCGGTCAAACGGAATCGTGTCATCGACTTCCTGCTCATCCGTTCCGGACTCAGCCTGTTCAACCTGTTCTGGTTGTTCCTATTCGTTCCCTTTGCCTTCATCACCATTACCAAGTTTTTCGGTGTCCTCGGTGTCATCACCTATCTCATAGGCATCTCATTGCTGATTCTTGCCAACAATTACTGGTACCTGCTGTGCCGCACACTTATCAATGAACGTATTTGGTGGATTCTATTGCCCATCGCTTTCTACGGTGGGATAGCCTGCCTTCTTTTTATTCCCAAAGACAGTCCGCTCTTCTATTTCTTCATGGACTTGGGAGACGGATATATCGAAGGGAATATTCTTTATTTTCTCGGCACCATACTTGTCATTGTCATTTTATGGTTGATTAACCGCAGGATTATGTCGAGACTTATCTATGCGGAACTGGCAAAAACAGACGATGTACAGATTAAGAATGTCTCGAAATACAAATTCTTCGAACGCTACGGAGAGGTTGGCGAGTACATGAGGTTGGAGTTGAAAATGCTCTTACGCAACCGCCGTTGCAAAGGCTCGCTACGCAGCATCGGCATCGTGATAGCAGCCTTCTCTGCCGCACTCAGTTTCTCCAGCGTCTATGACGGAAATTTCATGACTTCCTTCATCTGCGTTTACAATTTTGCAGCATTCGGTATGATTATCCTTTCACAGATTATGTCGTTCGAGGGCAATTACATCGACGGTCTGATGTCTCGCAAGGAGTCGATCATGAGTCTGCTGAAAGCGAAATATTATATATACAGCATCGGTGAAATCATACCTTTCATATTAATGATTCCGGCCATTGTCATGAACAAGATCACTTTGTTGGGTGCTTTCGCCTGGTTCTTCTATACCATCGGCTTTATCTATTTCTGCTTCTTCCAGTTGGCCGTGTACAACAAGCAGACCGTCACCCTGAACGAAAAAGTGACAAGCCGGCAGACCAACAGTGGCATACAAATGCTGGTAAACTTCGGGGCGTTCGGTGTGCCCCTTATCTTATACAGCACACTGAATGCGTTCTTGGGCGAGACGATAACTTATATCATCCTGCTGGCTATCGGACTGGGCTTCGTGCTGACTTCTCCCTTATGGATAAGGAACGTGTACCATCGTTTCATGAAACGGAGGTATGAGAATATGGAAGGTTTCAGAGACAGCCGCCAATAGAGAGATTCATGGGCATTAACCATATATAAAAACTAAAAATCATGATTACCATTGACAGACTTAAAAAGAATTTCGGCGAAAAGCTTGCCGTAGATATAGAACACTACGAAATCAACCAAGGCGATATGCTCGGATTGGTGGGAAACAATGGCGCAGGTAAGACGACTCTCTTTCGATTAATGCTGGACTTGCTGAAAGCGGATGATGGAAAGGTGGTGATCAACAACATCGACGTAAGCCAAAGCGAGGACTGGAAGGCTTTCACCGGCGCTTTTATCGATGATGGTTTTCTGATTGATTACCTCACTCCCGAAGAATATTTTTACTTCATCGGGAAGATGTACGGACTGAAAGAAGAGGAGGTGGA
>CAKUYM010000088.1 GCA_934716785.1 uncultured Bacteroides sp.
CGGTGTACAAGCACTGCCAACTCTTTTCTTCATTCCGGTGGGGGGCAAGCCTATCATCGAAGTGGGAGCTACCCCGGAGAAATACGTGCAAATCATTGAGGAACAACTTCTCAAATAAAGCCCTTTCAGTATCTGTAGCGCGCAAGATACAATCAAAAAGAGCCCTTGTCACAGATATTATGACAAGGGTTCTTTTTGATTGTAATTTTCCGAAATATCAATCAGAATGAATATGATAACTCTTTTCGAACACTGTATTATCCGATTAATCCTTTGGTTGAAAGGTAACGTTCTGCTTCAATGGCAGCCTTGCAGCCACTTCCCGCGGCCGTAATAGCTTGGCGGTAATGAGGATCGGCCACATCTCCGGCAACAAACACTCCGGCAACTTTCGTGCGCGGGCTGCCGCCATCCGTAATGATATACCCCACTTCATCCGTGTCCAGATACTCCTTGAATATATCGGAATTCGGCTTATGACCGATAGCCAGGAAGAAACCGTCGATAGGCAAGCTGTAGCGTTCTTCGTCCGGTTCGCCCCAACGCTTTACGAGGTTGACACCCTCTACACCATTGTCTCCATACAGGCCGACAGCATTGTGTTCAAAAAGCACTTCGATCTTCTCATGATTCATCACGCGTTCCTGCATAATCTTTGATGCGCGCAGAAAAGGCTTGCGGACAATCAGGTATACTTTTGATGCAAGTCCGGCAAGATAGACCGCTTCCTCACAAGCCGTATCACCACCACCGACTACAGCAACCACTTTCTTACGATAGAAGAAACCGTCACAGGTGGCGCAAGCACTGACACCCATTCCGGCATATTTCTTTTCGTCTTCCAATCCCAAGTACTTAGCGGTAGCTCCGGTAGCTATAATCAATGATTCCGTCTCTATCACTTTTTCTCCGTCAATCGTTATTTTATAAGGAGCCTCGCTCAAGTCCGCCGCAGTAGCGATGCCAAAACGAATATCCGTACCAAAGCGGCTCGCTTGTGCACGCAAATCCTCCATTAGTTGCGGACCGCTGATACCTTCCGGGTAACCGGGGAAATTCTCAACATCCGTAGTCGTAGTCAACTGGCCACCAGGCTGCAATCCTTCATAAAGCACCGGACATAAGTTAGCACGTCCCGCATAAATTGCTGCCGTGTATCCGGCAGGTCCTGAACCGATTATCAGGCATTTCACTTTTTCTCTTTCTGCCATTTTGTTATACTTTTATTGTTTTATCATTCAAAAACACTCTATCTCAAATCAATAATCTCTGCATTCGGATACTGTTTTCTGCTGAAAACAAAGACATTATCCGCATAATTCTGCCGCGTTAGATAATTGGTAACAGTTATCTCACTACGCGTCTGTTGTCCGCGTTGTTGAAGCAAGATATACAGAGGCTCGTACGCATCCTTCGTCACATAAAGAGTGATACGTTCCAACTCCTGTTTCCTATCTTTAGCCGTCAGAACCACCGCCCAGACAGCTTTTCCGCGAAATGTCTTCGCTGCTCCCAACTTATAAGAGAACCCCTTCTGATATATATAAAGGAACGTATACGGATTAATCTGCTGCAACTCTTCCTGAGTAGGGTTGCTGACATTCACTTCATCATTTTTCGCCACATAGCTCCACTGAGTCTTTCCGTCAAACCAAGTGACCATATCAGAGGTTTTCAACACAAACTTCTCACCCTTCAGTTGGATGGTTCCGCTCTCTCCGCCTTCAGCCAGTCCGTTCGTTACAGCCTTTACTATAAAATCGGCTTTCACACCGCCCGCTTTGCGGAATGCTTCAGCCGTCTTGTCAAGAACAGCTTTAGCCTGCGACTGCTGCTGTTGAGCAATCACAGGCAATGACAATAAAGCTATTAAAACACCAAAAATGTATTTTTTCATGTAATTAATAAACGATTGATTATTGCAAATTGTTCAAACGCATCTCAAGATCATTTTCATCAATGCAAAGCACATCACGCGCCTTGCTTCCCTGTGTAGGACCTACGATTCCGACCTTTTCAAGTTGGTCCATAATACGACCGGCACGATTATAACCGATAGCGAATTTCCGCTGAATCAGCGAAGTGGAACCTTGCTGGTGAATAACCACCAAGCGGGCAGCATCTTCAAACAACGGGTCAAGACGCCCCATATCAATATCTCCGACTTCGCTACCGCCGTCCTCGCCCACATATTCGGGCAAGAAGAAGGGAGTGGGATATCCCTGCTGGCGGGCGATAAACTTCGTGATCTCCTCCACTTCCGGCGTATCGATAAAGGCACATTGCACACGTACCGGATCGGCACCTTGCAAGAAAAGCATATCTCCCTTACCAATCAGACGATTAGCACCGGGACGGTCGAGAATTGTACGTGAATCCATCATGGCAGACACACGGAAAGCGATACGTGCCGGGAAGTTTGCCTTAATCGTACCCGTAATAATGTTTGTGGTAGGGCGCTGCGTGGCAATAATCATATGAATGCCGACAGCACGTGCCAACTGGGCGATACGCGCAATCGGAAGCTCCACTTCCTTGCCTGCCGTCATTATCAAATCACCGAACTCATCAATCACCACCACGATATATGGCATAAATTTATGCCCCTTCTCCGGATTCAGACGACGGTTGATAAACTTCTCATTATACTCCTTGATATTACGCACATGAGCCATTTTCAACAAATCGTAACGGGTATCCATCTCTACACAGACCGAATTCAAAGTCTGCACCACTTTCGTGACATCAGTTATGATCGGATCGCCCCCATCAGGAAGCTTGGCAAGAAAATGGTTCTCTATGACCGAATAGATACTGAATTCCACTTTCTTCGGGTCAACCAAGACGAACTTCAACTCAGCCGGATGCTTCTTATATAATAAGGAGGTGATAATCGCATTCAACCCGACAGACTTACCTTGACCTGTTGCACCCGCCACCAACACGTGCGGCATCTTGCAAAGGTCGAACATAAAGACCTCATTCGTGATTGTCTTTCCTAATACGATAGGCAGATCGAACTTGGATTCCTGAAACTTCTTGCTCCCGATAACGCTCTGTCCGGAAACAATCTTCGGGTTCTTGTTCGGCACTTCAATACCGATAGTTCCCTTGCCTGGTATAGGAGCGATGATACGGATACCGTCGGCCGAAAGGCTCAGCGCAATATCATCCTCCAATCCGCGGATCTTGGAGATACGCACACCCTGTTCGGGAGTGATCTCATACAGAGTGACTGTAGGCCCTACCGTTGCCTTAATCGTACTGATTTCAATACCAAAGCTACGCAACGTATTTATGATACGGTCTTTATTGGCATTCTGCTCATCCATATCAATCGTCGGGTCGTCATTATCAAAATGCTTCATCAAGTCGATGGTCGGGAAACGGTAATTCTCCAAATCCTTCGTCGGATTATAAGGCTCCATCTCCGGTCCCCGATACTCTTCTTCCGAAACGGCAGGTTCCACCTCAAATCCCGGTTCCTCATCTTCGGAGACCTCCTTTGATACCGACACAACCGAATCTGAGACAGCCGGCTCAAACACCATCGTTACCCCTTCATTCTCATCAGGTGAATCGGAAGAAGTTTCCATATTCTCCGCCTGTTCCGACGGAATGTCCTCCTCTTCCCTACTCTCTTCCGCTTGTACATTCATTGCAGACGACTGCGGAGTCTGCTTATAAGTCCGCTTCACACTAAATTCCACTTTCTGAGGCTGAGAAGTAGTAAACTCCGGAGCATCATCTCCGGTCTGAGCCGTTGCCACCTCTTCTTTTTCTTTCTTCTCACGCTTCAAGAAACTCAACGTGAAGAGCTTGCGCAACCAGATAATCGTACGCGCACTGACATATATGAAGAAGCAGATAGCCGTCACCAATAAAATCAGCCATACACCGGGCACGCCAACTTGGGAAATCAGCCAACGACTGACATTGTATCCGTGCATACCGCCCAAATAGATGAAAGAATCTTGGTAATGCTCCATAAAAGCAAATCCGAGAAATACGGAAAACCAGACCAACAGCAACGTACACCCTATAAACCATTTCCACAACCGGACAACACGTACGCGCATCAACTTCAAACCTGCCACTGCCAAAAAGACGAGGATGAAAAAGGAAGAGATGCCGAAACAATCGTTGATAAGATAGCTTGCCAACTGCGCCCCACGAGACCCCGCATAGTTCTTCACATGATTGTCTACCACCGACAAGTCTGCCGGATTTCCGCTGTCGATAATACTTTGGTCGGCTGCCCCCGTGAAAAAGAACGAGGAAAAGGCCAACAACAAGTAAACGGAGAAGATGACCAGCATCAGTCCGATGACAAAATGGATCGTTTCATTCTTAAATATCGCTATGATTTTATGAAGGGAAGAGGGAGTACGTTCCATCTCCTTATCTAAATTCTTCTTTGCCATGAGAGTCTTTTATCTTTTTATAAAATTAGGATCGATTCTAAGCTGCAAAAATAATAAAAAAATAACGAGCGATACGCTCATTCAAACCTTTTTCTTACCTTTGCGTTTCAAAATCAATGCTGATTATGGAAAAAGAAAGCCAAACGATATTTGATAAGAATGTAATTGAGTTCGTAACGGTAGCTGCCGAATTTTGCGCATTCCTCGAACGGGCCGAGCGCATGAAGCGTAGCGACTTCGTTGATACATCCCTGAAAATACTTCCCCTGCTCTATCTTAAAGCATCAATGCTACCCAAATGTGAGACAATCGGGGACGAAATACTTGAAACGTATGTCACCGAGGAAATCTACGAAGTTCTACGTATCAACCTCTCGGAACTGATGGGCGAGAAAGATGATTATCTGGACGTATTCGTACAAGACATGGTTTATAGCGACCAGCCTATCAAGAAGTCTATTTCGGAAGATTTGGCTGATATCTATCAGGATATTAAAGACTTTATCTTCGTATTCCAATTGGGGCTCAACGAAACGATGAATGATTCATTGGCTCTCTGCCAAGAGAATTTCGGAATGTTGTGGGGACAGAAGCTGGTCAATACGCTGCGTGCGATCCACGATGTGAAGTATAATCAGCAGGAAGACGATGAAGAGACGGGAGATGATGAAGGATTTTACGAACCAAGCGATGACAACAATTGTTGTGAAGAGGACGATTGCCACTGCCATGATGACGGCTGCCATTGCCACCATGATGAATAAATAGAAATGATTGTAAGAAGAACCATAGATAAAGAAGAATTAAAAGAACTCCCGAAAACGGTCTTTCCGGGACGGATTTATGTCATCCAGTCAGAAACGGAAACCGAAAGAGCTGTATCCTACCTGCAATCCAGACGCGTGATAGGCATTGACAGCGAAACGCGCCCGTCTTTCACCAAAGGACAGTCGCACAAAGTAGCGCTCCTTCAGATTTCTTCCGAGGAATGTTGTTTTCTGTTCCGTCTCAATATGACAGGATTAACTCAGCCGTTGGTCAGTCTGTTGGAGAATCCGAATGTAATAAAAGTAGGACTCTCGCTGAAAGATGACTTTATGATGCTGCATAAACGTGCCCCTTTCAACCAGCAAAGCTGCGTGGAGCTGCAAGATTATGTACGCCAGTTCGGCATTCAGGACAAAAGCCTGCAAAAGATTTATGCAATCCTTTTCAAAGAAAAGATTTCCAAATCACAACGCCTGTCCAATTGGGAAGCCGATGTACTGAGCGACGGACAAAAGCAATATGCAGCCACCGATGCCTGGGCTTGCCTCAACATCTATAACTTGTTGCAAGAACTAAAGCAAACGGGCAATTATGAAATAGCTCCTGAAGAAAAGCAAGAATGCCCTGAACAGATTTTCACCAAATGATCAATCACTTACTCACTAAAAAAACTAATCACTACTATCATGCATAAAGTATACCTCAAACCCGGCAAAGAAGAATCTCTCAAAAGATTTCACCCATGGATTTTCTCCGGTGCAATCTCCCGTTTCGACGGAGAACCCGAAGAAGGTGAAGTTGTGGAAGTATACACCTCAAAAAAAGAATTTATCGCTGAAGGACATTTCCAAATCGGAAGCATCGCCGTACGGGTGCTTTCTTTCCGCCAAGAGCCTATCGACCATGACTTTTGGAAACGCAAATTGGAAATTGCATATGATATGCGCCGCAGCATCGGCATCGCTACCAACCCGACGAACAACACCTATCGTCTCGTACACGGCGAAGGTGACAATCTTCCCGGATTGGTTATCGACGTTTATGCTAAAACCGCTGTCATGCAGGCCCACTCGGCTGGAATGCATGTAGACCGCATGGTTATCGCCGAGGCTTTGTCCGAAGTAATGGGTGATAAAATTGAAAACATCTATTATAAATCAGAAACAACACTTCCTTTCAAAGCCGACCTTTTCCCCGAAAACGGTTTTCTGAAAGGCGGAAGCAATGATAATATCGCTCAGGAATATGGTCTGAAGTTTCATGTAGATTGGCTGAAAGGGCAGAAAACCGGCTTCTTTGTGGATCAGCGCGAAAACCGTTCCTTACTGGAACGCTACGCCCAAGGACGTTCTGTGCTGAATATGTTCTGCTATACCGGCGGATTCTCATTCTATGCTATGCGTGGCGGCGCCAAACTTGTCCACTCCGTTGACAGTTCGGCCAAGGCTATCGACCTGACAAACAAGAATGTGGAGCTGAACTTCCCAGGAGACCCACGCCATGAGGCTTTTGCTGAAGATGCTTTCAAATACCTCGACCGCATGGGCGACCAGTATGACTTAATCATCCTTGACCCACCCGCTTTCGCAAAACATAAAGACGCTTTGCGAAATGCCCTGCAAGGTTATCGGAAACTGAATGCCAAAGCATTCGAGAAAATCAAGCCGGGCGGCATTCTGTTTACGTTCTCTTGCTCACAGGTAGTGACCAAAGACAACTTCCGCACTGCCGTATTTACCGCAGCCGCCATGTCGGGACGTAGCGTGCGCATCCTGCACCAGCTCACCCAGCCTGCCGACCATCCGGTAAACATCTACCATCCCGAAGGCGAGTACCTCAAAGGATTGGTACTCTATGTCGAATAAGGAGGCTATAGAAGAAAAAAGGATGCCACAAAGTTAATTAGAATTAACAAACAAAAGATTTATAGCGAAAAGCTATGTTGTATAACATAAAAGCCTTTATCTTTGCACTGTGTTTTTCATGGTATTAGATTTAAGGTTAACAAAGATTGGCTGTCTGGGATAGATAGCCTTCTTTTTTTATCCCCCCACCATCGTGTGTCAAGGCTGTTCCGTCATCTTTTCCAAAGATATGTTGACCGCATTCATGCCTTTCTGCCCACGTTCCAAGTCAAATGTTACAATATCATTCTCCGCAATCTTTGACACGACATTATTCACGTGAAAAAAATACTTTTCAACCCCGGAAAGATTTTTAATAAAGCCAAAGCCCCTTGCCTCATTGAAGAATTCAACGCGCCCTCTCAATATGACCGGCTCTTCGTCCTCCTTCTTTGGAGTCGCTATAATTATCTTCTCCGGATTAATCTCCTCCTTTCTACTATTATCAACAGGAGGAGTAGAAGTGATCATCCCGTTCTCATCCACATAAGCAATCATATCATCAAAACTACTTGTGCCTGACAATTTCCTGCTTTCTTTCTTCTTTTGTTTTTCTTCTCGCTTAGCAAGTCTTTTCTTCTCATTCTCACGTTTGCCAACTGTCATGGATTTTGCCATAGAATTTATATTTAGTTTTATAGAATTTCAAGTAATGTAATTGCCGATTTTAATTTAAATAATAAAGTCAGCCCTATTCAGTTTCTTGCCCGTCAGTTTCTGAATGTCATTGACAAGTTTGCGTTCTTCCTGCGAACAAAACGTAAGTGCAGTTCCTTCATTTCCCGCCCTTCCGGTTCGTCCGATACGATGCACATAAGTTTCGGGAACATCAGGAAGGTCATAGTTGATTACCAATGGCAATTCATTGATATCAATCCCCCTGGAAGCAATATCAGTGGCTACCATTACCCTTGTCTTTCCCGATTTGAAGTTGCCCAATGCAGACTGTCTCGCCGCCTGGCTCTTGTTTCCGTGAATAGCTTGGCTACCAATTCCCGCCTTGCCCAATATCCGGACAATCTTATCGGCATTGTGCTTCGTACGCGAGAAAATCAATACAGACTGCTTATCCGCTTTTTGCAAAATCGAAATCAGTAATTGGCTTTTCTCCTTCTTCTCCACAAAATATATCACCTGCTTGATAGACTCTACCGTAGATGATTTGGGAGTTATGTAGATCTTCACCGGATTCTTCAGCAGAGATTTAGTCAATGCAATAATACTGTCCGGCATCGTTGCCGAAAAAAACAAGGTTTGCTTTTCTTTCGGCAGTTTCGGCAATATCCGTTTAATATCATGGATAAATCCCATATCGAGCATACGATCAGCCTCATCAAGCACAAAATATTGTATCTTGTCCAGATGGATATGCCCTTGATTCATCAAATCGAGCAGACGCCCCGGAGTCGCTATTAGGACATCAATCCCTTTGTGCAACATATCAACCTGCGGACGTTGGTTCACGCCTCCGAAAACAACTCCGTGACGGACACGAGTATATCTTGAATAATCGGCAACACATTCACTTATCTGCAAAGCCAGTTCGCGGGTAGGCGTCAATATCAACGCTTTGATTCCCAGCTTTTTGCCTGTTTCTTTATTTTCATGCAAGTGCTGGATGATAGGAATTGCAAACGAAGCAGTCTTTCCTGTTCCCGTTTGCGCGCAACCTAATATATCTCTTTTCACTAACGCGGCAGGAATTGCTTTTTCCTGAATAGGAGTCGGCACGGTATATCCTTTTTCTTCGATTGCCTTTAAAATCGGTTTGTTTATTTTTAAATCTTTAAATGTCATAAATGCTATTGCTATATGGATTATAAAACTTATACTCCCGAAATTCGAGAGTATCTGATTATTGCAATAAAGCCTAATAATTCTTCTTTAGACATGAAAAGATCAGGATTTGGGGCATCCTATTTTGCACTACACAGAGGAGTGAGAATTAGCAGAACTTGATTGTTGGATGATTTTCATTTCCGGCCTCCGTTTAAAAGACCTCCGCAGATAATCATAAAGACGGATACAAATACTTCATAGAAAAGCAGAAGAAAGATTTCCGCTGCTTTTCCCTACCCTTGGTATCAATATCTTCTGGAACTACCATAACCACCGCCACGATTTCCACCGTATGACGGTTTCTCTGCGCGAGGACGTGCAACGCTTACAGAAATAACCTTCTGGTCATATTCAACGCCGTTCAATTCGTCTATAGCCCTTTGTCCTTCTTCTTCGTTCGCCATTTCCACAAAAGCAAATCCTCTGGATTTACCAGTTTCTCTATCCATGATTACCTTAGCTGAAGAAACCTCTCCAAACTCTTCAAATAAATTTGCCAAGTCCGCATCATTTGTGCGATAACTTAAACCTGCGATGTAAATGTTCATTTAAACTTTTATTAAAATAAATACTAAATTGGAGTGAGGAAGATAATTACAGAAAAGGCCTACTTGCTAATATTACAATTAAATAAGGAGAACTATACGATAATGATTCGCAACTCAAACTCTGGGCACAAAGGTAATGTAATAAATCAGAAGAATGCATTTATATTCATTCTTTTTCGGAAGAAAGACTATTATTATCATTTATTAGCAACTAAAGTATCAGAAATATCTCTATTTTTGCCACGTGCTAAATAATTAACGACTCATTACCCTATATGAAAAAAACTCATGCCACCCGGGAAGAGATGTGGGCCAAGCAATGCCTGACTGCTACCGACATTGATTACACCGTGTGGGAACGGGATAAATCGATGCTTCGCGAACTTTCGAAAATCACTCATAGTTGCACATTCGTTGTCGATGTTTATAAATGCTGCTACACATATGCTTCCTCGAATTTTGTCGATTTATTAGGATATGACAGCCACAAAATAGAAACTTTGGAGAAGCAAGGAGATTATTTAGAGTCACGCATTCATCCGGATGATCGTACGCAACTTAACACATTACAAGTTGCACTAAGCCAATTCATTTACAGTCTGCCCCTCGAACAGCGGAACGACTATTCCAACATTTACAGTTTCCGCATGCTCAATGCCAAGCAGCAGTATATACGTGTCACCAGCCGTCATCAAGTTTTGGAACAAGACCGCAACGGCAAAGCATGGCTTGTAATAGGGAATATGGATATCTCACCCGACCAAAGGTATCCAGAAACAGTAGGTTGCACTGTTCTAAACTTGAAAAGTGGAGAGTTCTTCGCTCCTATTCCCTCGTTCATACCTGCCACCAATCTCACTAACCGTGAAATAGAGATATTGCGTCTTATCCAAAAAGGTCTGCCAAGTAAAGAAATTGCTGATAAACTATGCATCAGCATCCATACCGTTAACATCCATCGCCAAAACCTGTTACGCAAATTAGGTGTACAAAACTCTATTGAAGCCATCCGCTTGGGGCAGGAAACCGGACTGTTAAGTTAATCAACTCACACACATATTTTTCCAAACCGCTAATCATATTTTCCCCACCGCTAATCTGCCTAAGGCATCCATTCCATCACCCCCACCACCGGATGCAATTTTCTCCACTCCATAAAATCCTGATAACTTCGTACGCCATCCCGAATAACAGCTTGATAGTATTCCACGCCCATAATATTCTCCGTATCAGGAGTTTCATATTTCAGTCGCAGAATAGCAAGCCTTGTCTCGTCCGTCAGAGCTCCGGAAATCCGTTCGGCTACATTCTCAAAATAGCCGTCATACCGAGACCCCTCCCGTATATGAATCATATCAATCTGCCAAAGTTCTTCTTCCGTATCCTGATACCAGGCATGCCATTCAATACACTCTTCAACTGTATGCAGCAAATTCACACATTCAATCTTCTTGACAGACGTATTTCCTGCCAATTCAGCCATTGCCCGAAAACTATCAGGCAAAGTCAAGAAAGGAGTATAAATATGAAAATCAATATCCCGGCGCTTCATCAACAGTCCCATACGCAGAGAGCCTACCAAATTTATCCGTGCGCCGACACCTTCCCATATCGGAATGATATGGGTTTTCTCCACTATCTCCCATGCCTTCTGCCGATTCCGTTCTGCCATATCGAGAATATTCATCATTCTTCCTTTATTAAGTGAATAGGCAAAGGTAGGAAAATGCCCCGATATATAGCTATAAATAACTATTTAATACTCCGGTTAATCAACCTAACTTTGCCGTCCCTTACAAACTTTTAATTTCCTCTAAACGATATTCCCATATGATATTCAACAGAACAGAGAAACAGGAGAAAGAATACTTGCAACAAGTTATCAACATCATTAACGATACGATAAACAGTACGGACAAGTCAGTCAAGGAGCATGTGGACACCTTGCAGGAATACAAAGATTACCTATGGTCAAACAAAGACATCGATCCACATGAAATCCGTTCCATGCGCGAAAGCATCCTGAATCATTTTGCACGGGGAGAAAGCGTGATTGACAAACGCAACCGCCTGAGTAAGATACTGGATATACCCTATTTCGGACGAGTAGACTTCAAGGGAAAAAAGGATACCAGCGGTTCCCTACCTATTTATATAGGGATACATACATTTTTTGATTTCAACAAAAAGAGGAATCTGATATATGACTGGCGGGCACCTATTTCGAGTATGTTCTACGATTATGAATTGGGTGAAGCGGCTTATTCTTCTCCTGCAGGAGAAGTCCATGGAATTATTTCACTCAAACGCCAATATCGTATCCGTAAAGGAATAATGGAATACATGATTGAAAGCTCTGTCACTGTTCACGACGACATCCTGCAAAAAGAACTCAAATCCAATGCAGACGACAAGATGAGAAACATCGTCATGACCATTCAGCGCGAGCAGAACCGAATCATTCGTAACGAGACTGCCCCTGTACTCATCATACAGGGAGTTGCCGGTTCGGGAAAGACCTCTATTGCACTGCATCGCATTGCCTACCTGCTGTATGCACAAAAAGGACATCTCTTCTCCAAAGATATCCTGATTATTTCCCCAAATAAAGTATTTGCCGACTACATATCCAATGTTCTTCCTGAACTTGGCGAGACAACCGTGCCGGAAACCAGCATGGAACAAATCCTCTCCACAGTCCTTGACCATAAATACAAATACCAAAATTTCTTTGAGCAGGTGACGGAACTGTTGGAAAAGCCGACAGCGGATTTCATCGGGCGCATACAATATAAAGCCTCCTTCGAGTTCGTATCGCGGCTCGACAAATTTATCCTGTATGTAGAAAACAATTATTTCAAAGCGACAGATGTAACACTTTCCAAACGAATCGCCATCCCAGCCGGATTTATCAGCGAGCAGTTCGAACGATTCCACCGCTATCCCATGCGACAGCGGTTTGATACGATGACAGACTACATCTTGGACATGATGAAACTTCAATATAATCTCACTGTCACCACTGCGGAAAAGAACATGCTGAAGAAAGAGATAAAGAGTATGTTTGCAGGAAACAACGCCCTGCAAGTCTATAAAGACTTTTTCAAGTGGACAGGAAAGCCTGATATGTTCCAAATGCGCAAAAACCGCACATTGGAATATGCGGATTTAGCCCCTTTAGCCTATCTACACATCGCATTAAATGGAAACAATGCCCAGTCTTGCATCAAACATCTCCTGATAGATGAAATGCAAGACTACTCTCCTATACAATACAAAGTAATTCAGAAGCTATATCCCTGCCGGAAAACGATTCTCGGAGATGCCTCCCAATCTGTCAACCCTTACGGTTCTTCCACTGCCGATATGATTCAAAGAGCATTTACTACAGGAGAAATAATGAAACTCTGCAAGAGCTATCGCTCTACCTTTGAAATAACAGACTTTGCGCAGAAAATTCAGCCGAACCATGAATTAGAACCGGTTATACGACACGGAGAACAACCTCGAATCCTCCAATATCCCAGTGTAGAAAAAGAAGTTCTCGGTATCTACGACCTAATAAGTTCTTTCAAAAATTCCAACAGTACTTCATTGGGAATCATCTGCAAGACCGAATCTCAAGCAAGAGAACTTGCACAAAAGCTCCAGAGTTACACAGATGGCATTTCACTATTGTCCAATCAAAGTTCCGCTTATGCGAAAGGAATCGTCATTACTTCCGCCCACATGGCAAAAGGTCTGGAATTTGATGAAGTGATTATCCCGCAAATTGATGAAAACAATTATCATTCCGGCATTGATAAAAATATGCTTTATGTAGCTGTGACAAGAGCCATGCACAAGCTGACCTTAACTTATTCTGCACCCTCGCCCATTTGCCAATTCTTGGATGCATCCAAGCTATTGACAAAAAAAAGAAATCTTTTTGTTTTTTAATACAGATATTATATATTTGAAGCCTAAAAACCAAAAACTGATAGCGGAATAATGGAAATTAAATCATCTGTCAAACCACGGCTCTTTCATTTAAAGTAGAAATAATGATATATTTCCCCTTACCCGATTCATTGCGAATCGGGTATTTCTTTT
>CAKUYM010000089.1 GCA_934716785.1 uncultured Bacteroides sp.
GTCCACTGATTCCACGACCAATGTAGCCGTTCGACTTAAAAAAGTCCGGATGAGTCCGCACCCAACCTTCGGTTATGGAGTTTCCCATAAACACAACTCGCTTCTCTTTCTTTGTCGGCTTTGACAAAGCCGCATTTTGTTTGGCATAACGGGCCAAGTTTGCAAAATCCCTATTCTGTGCGATCGCCTCTCCCATCGAGAAACTGAAACAAATAGCGGCCAATAACACCCATTGACCTATCTTTTTCTTTTTCATCTTGATATTTTTAAGTATTAGTAATGTTTTATTTTGCGCAAAAATAAAGAATTCTACAACATTTCGTCACCCGATTAACGTAAATAAGCGTTAACATCACAATTACGTTTCTTAATCTATGTTATATAACATCTTGTTTTTCTCAGATTATTTGCTATTGTCGCAAAAGTCCGTACCTTTGCAACGTGTTTTTCATAGTATTAGATTTAAGGTTAACAAAGGTTGGAGCAAGGCGTTGCTCCTTTTTTTATGCCTATACGTTTGCTGCCATCCAGCAAATGAGTATATTAGAAGATATTAAAAACAAAAAACTATTGAAATAACAATGGAACAAGAAATTCAACTCAACGACCACAACAAGCAGGAGTATCCTCCCATGCACACAGCAGAGCATTTATTAAATGCCACCATGGTAAAGACTTTCGGTTGCCCGCGCTCACGCAACGCACATATAGAAAGGAAAAAAAGCAAATGCGATTATCAGCTTCCCTCCTGCCCGACAGCAGAACAGATACAAGCCATCGAGGATAAGGTGAACGAAGTTATCAGTCAAAACCTGCCGGTGACTATTGAATTCATGACACATGAACAGGCCAAAGACATAGTAGACCTGAGCAAACTGCCTGCCGATGCCAGCGACACACTTCGCATCGTTCGTATCGGGGACTATGATACCTGTGCCTGCATCGGCTTGCATGTATCCAACACTTCCGAAGTGGGAACTTTCAAAATCATCAGCTATGACTATGATGAAGAAAGACAGACTTTGAGATTAAGGTTCAAACTGATTGAGAAGAAATAATCGGGAAGGAATAATTGAGAAAAAATAATTGGGAAAAAATAATTGGGAAACAACTTGTCGAAAGGAATAGTTCCTTGTGACTGATTTATCAATTTATCACCACTCGTACATTAAACAGTCATGTCATCTATACATTTTGTCATAATATAAGTAATTATGACACTATTTCAATGACAAATAGTCAATATTAGTCTCAAAAACCTTATGGCACGAAGTTTGCATAATTAAGGGTGAACAGCGGTTCGGAAACGGACGGTGGAAATGGAGATAAGCTCCACCACCGGAAGTGAAAGTTCCGAAGTTCAAACTTGAATTAATAAAATGTTAAACTTAAGATAGGAGACTAAAATTATGATGCCTGTTAGAAGAACTCAAAGTTGGTTACCAAGTATTTTTAATGATTTCTTTGATAACGATTGGATGGTAAAAGCAAACGCTACTGCACCTGCAATTAACGTTTTGGAAACAGAAAAAGAATACAAAGTCGAACTGGCTGCTCCGGGCATGACGAAGGATGATTTCAATGTTCACATTGATGAAGACAACAACCTCGTCATCAGCATGGAGAAGAAGACTGAAAACAAAGAGGACAAGAAAGACGGTCGCTATCTGCGTCGCGAATTCTCATACTCTAAGTTCCAGCAAACAATGATTCTGCCGGATAATGTAGATAAAGAAAAGATCGCTGCATCCGTAGAACATGGTGTTCTGAATATCGAACTTCCGAAACTCTCTGAAGAAGAAGTAAAGAAGCCGAATAGACAAATCGAAATAAAATAATGCTGTAACCAATCAGCCATCGGAAACGATGGTGAAAAGAATGAAAACAGCCCTTTCCTGCAAAAAGGAAACGGGCTGTTTTTTTATATATACCGGTTTGCATTCATATATATCATATTCATATGTATATCAATAGTATTGTTATTCTATTGATTCTTCCGGTAACTGATCACCGCCCAACTATTAAACACAACCGCAAAGGTTGACAATATCCCCAACTGCGGCAATAAATCAAACAAACTGCTCCCCTTGAGATATACCATCCGCATCACCTCCATGAAATAACGCAAGGGATTGAACCGGGTAATCCATTGCGCCCATTCCGGCATACTGCTAATCGGGGTGAACAGCCCGCTCATCAGTATCAGCACCAACAGGCAAAACCACATGACAAACATCGACTGCTGCATGGTGGCCGAGTAATTGGAAATGACAAGTCCGAGTCCCGACACCACCAAAACAAAAAGAACCGCAAAGAAATAAATCACCGCAAAATGTCCGACAGGCACTATGCCGTAAATCAGCCATGCCAATACGAAACATAAAGTCAGAACGATGAACCCGATCAACCAGTAAGGCAACAGCTTGGCAAGAATGAAAGTGAATTTCGGGACCGGCGTTACATTGATTTGCTCAATCGTCCCTACTTCCTTTTCACTGACTATATTCAAAGAAGGCAGAAAACCGCAAATCAACGTCAGCAACATAACCATCAATGCCGGAATCATATATAGTTTATAATTCAGATTCGGATTAAACAACCCCTGGGTATCCATGCGGATAGAAGGGAAAGCACCGGAAGCGGTCGTTGCATCCGGACGTTCCGAACGCAACTCGGCAGCATAGTCGTTAATGATGGAGGATAAATAAGAGCTCCCCAGTCCGCCCTTCGTACCGTTCACCGCATTGGCAGCTATCAGGATATGTGCCTCCCCGCCATTCATCCAGTCACGTTCCAAATGCCTCGGAATCTCCATCACAATATCCGCCGTTCCGGTTTCAATATTCCGAAGCCCCTCTTGATAAGAAGCAGGCAGCTCTACCAGACGAAAATAAGTGGAAGCAACAATCTTGTTCACCAACCGCTGAGAGATAGCCGAATGATCATTATCCACTATATTCAACTGAATATTCTTGATCTCCAAATTCACCGCCCAAGGCATCAGCAGCATAATCATGCACGGAAACACCAGAATCAGTTTCGGCAGAAACGAATTGCGGAGCAACTGTTTAAACTCTTTTTCTATCAGAAACTTTATCATAAATAATTCTCCATTTAGCCTGTTATTATTCCAACCGGTATTATTCCATTATTACTCAAAAATAACTTCCATATTACTCCAACCGATATTTGAATTTCTTGAAGCTGACCGTTATAAGCACTGTCGCCATCAACAATAAAACACCAATCTCTTTATATACCAACACTACCGGCACCCCTTCAATCATCAACTTCCGCACCGCCTGGATATACCAACGCGCCGGAAGTATATCCGAAATCCACTGAAGTATCAACGGCATACTCTCGATCGGAAAAATCATCCCCGACAAAAGCATCGTCGGCATCATCAGCATCAGACCGGATGCCAACATGGCAGCGACCTGTGTCTGTGTGACCGATGAAATCAATAGTCCCAACGCTAAGGATACGAAGATAAACAGCAAAGACACCGTTATCAGCCAAAACAGACTTCCCATCACCGGCACATCCAACACAAAGACCGAAAGCAGCAGAATCGTTGTCAGATTGACAAACGACAAGACAAAATAGGGAACGGCTTTTGCCAGAATGATGAATAGCGGTTTCACAGGCGACACCAACAGCACCTCCATCGTACCCGTTTCTTTCTCGCGGACAATGGAAATGGAAGTCATCATGGCACAAATCAACATCAGAATCAGCCCCATCACTCCGGGCACAAAATTATAAGCACTCTTCATCTGAGGATTGTACAGCAGCTTGATGTCCGGCGTCAAGCGGGCAGCCGCCCCCCCCGGCGGAAGCATCTCCTGCCCCACCATAGAGACAATGCCGGTAGCATAGTTGACCTGCGAAGTCGACATATTCGGATCCGTTGCATCCACAATCAACTGCACACGGGCATCGCCCGCATAAAGCCCATCCATAAAACGCTCACCAAAAACCACCGCCATATCAACCTCGTTTTTCAGAAAAGCAGCCTCCATCTCCTGTGGCGAATGAAAACGGGCGGTAACAGTAAAATATTCGCTGGCGTCCAGCCGGTCGATTATTTTCCGCGTCACCACATCATTGGATGGGTCGAGCACCGCCAACCTCACATTCTTTACCTCCGTGCTGATGGCAAAACCGAACAAGATAATCTGTACCACCGGCATCCCCAACAGAATCAGCATAGTCCGCCGGTCGCGGAATATATGATAAAACTCTTTCTTTACAAACGCAATAAACTGTTTCATAATCAATCTGCTTTGCGCACCGCATCGCGGGCTAATTTTTGGAAAACATCATCCATCGTTTCCGCCCCAAACTGCTGTTTCAAGCGGGTAGGCGTATCAAACGCCTTGATCTGCCCGTCCACCATGATGGAAATCCGGTTGCAATATTCCGCCTCATCCATATAATGCGTAGTTACAAATACCGTAATCCCCCGGTCGGCAGCCTGATAAATCAACTTCCAAAACTGCCTCCGTGTGGCAGGATCCACTCCCCCGGTCGGCTCATCCAGAAAGACTATTCTCGGTTCGTGAAAGATAGAGACCGAAAAAGCCAATTTCTGTTTCCAGCCCAAAGGCAGGCTTTTCACCAACGTATCCCGTTCATCGGCAAATCCCAAACGCTCCAACAACTCCTCCGTCTTCCGCTCTATCTCCTGCTCCTTCATCCCATATATTCCGGCAAACAGGCGAATGTTCTCCCACACTTTCAAGTCTTCGTATAGAGAAAACTTCTGGCTCATGTATCCGATATGCTTCTTCACCTGCTCGGCTTCCCTGAAAATATCATATCCCGCCACCTTTCCTACCCCCGACGTCGGTTTGCTCAGTCCGCAAAGCATCCGCATGGCAGTCGTCTTACCGGCCCCGTTAGCGCCTAAGAAGCCGAAGATTTCTCCCCGGTTCACTTGGAAGGATATATGGTCTACAGCGGTAAAACTGCCGAAACATTTTGTCAGTCCGTCCACTTCAATCACAGGTGCCGCCTCATGCCGCGCCTCCTCCCGCTCCAGTGAAGGCGGACAAAGGATAGCGGCAAATTTCCGAAGGATACATTCGGGCGTGTCGATGCCGTGAATCTGCCCATGATTGATGAAAGCAATGCGATCGCACTGCCGCGCCTCATCCATGATAGGAGTCGAAACGATAATCGTGATTCCCAGTTTCCGCAGGTTCCTGAGCATCTGCCAGAACTCCTTACGCGACACAGGGTCTACACCGGTAGTCGGTTCATCCAAAAATAGGATATCCGGCTTGTGAATCAACGCACAGCTCAATGCCAACTTCTGCTTCATGCCGCCAGACAAGGCTCCTGCCCTTCTCTTCCTGAACGGTTCTATCTGCTGGTAGATATCCTTGATCAAATCATAATTCTCCTGAATGGTCGTATTGAATACCGTAGCGAAAAACTCCAGATTCTCTTCTACCGACAGGTCTTGGTAAAGCGAAAAGCGGCCGGGCATATACCCCACCCGTGTACGAATTCGTTTGTAGTCCGAAACCACATCCAGTCCACCGACCGTCGCCGTCCCTTTATCAGCCAGCAACAGAGTGGTCAGGATACGGAACAAAGTACTCTTTCCTGCACCGTCAGGTCCTATCAGTCCGAAGATTTCTCCCTGCTCCACAGTAAAAGAAACTCCTTTCAGCGCTTCCACCTTTCCATAGTTCTTGATGACATCCCGCACCACCACTATGGGCTCTTTTCCATCCGCCCCTTTCATCCGAATCTCCTCTTTTTTTAATTTCCGGTTTTCATCTTCACTCCACCGTACATGCCGATTTTCAATGCCCCGTCATTCTTCACAGCCACCTTCACGGCATACACCAAGTTGGCACGTTCATTCTTCGTCAGAATCGTCTTTGGAGTAAATTCCGAACGGTCGGAAATCCATGTAACCACACCCGGATAAGCCTTCTGCTCCGAGTTTCCATAATCGGCATAGACGGTCACCTCATCCCCCAACTTCACTTGCGACAACTGCTCGGAAGTGATGTAAGCCCGCAGATACATATTGCCGGTTTCAGCAACTTTAAACAGCGGTCTGCCAACAGACGCTAACTCTCCGGCTTCCGCATACTTTGCCAATACGGTGCCTTCAATAGGCGACTGGATGTGACATTTCTCCAATTGATCCGCTACCTGCGCCACTTGTATGCCGACCGAATTTCCCTGTTCCGTCAGGCTGTTCGTACTATTCTGCAATGACGACTTCTGTGCGGCAAGCTGTCTTTCGAGCAGTTTGACCTGTGCATCCCAGTCGTCCAACTGCTTCTGATTCGCCGCCCCCGCAGCAAGCAAGTTCTCCACCCGCTTCTTCTCACGTTCGGCTGTGGCAATCTGTTGCTTGGTAGCAGCAATCTGTTTGGCTAAATCCGGACGTTGGCTTTCCACAGATTTCATACTGGCTTCCAATTGCAACTTCTTCAGATATAACTGCACGGTATCGACCAGCCCAACCTCCTGACCGGTTTTCAACCTTGCCCCTTCCTCGATTTCCAATTTCAGCAATTTCCCGGCAGCCTCAGCAGACACAATTACTTCCGTAGCTTCAAACGTGCCGGTCGCATCATAATCAGGTGTTCCATTTCCACAAGCAGACAACATCGCCAATGCCATCCCCCACATTCCTATCTTCGCTATTCCTTTCATATCTCAAAGAAGTTTATTTAATAATTCGTTGTATATTTCAATTGATAAATGCCCATCAGCCGCTGAATCTCATGCAAAGCTTTCGACTGCCGCGCCAGACTCTCATTGGTCAGTTCCCGAAGCATCTCCGTCACGGTCAGCGTCCCGTTTGCCACCTTCGCCTCCGCTGCTTTGCGGATATTGGTACGCAGACGGATAATCTCGTCATCATCCCGCATCTGCTTCTCCAATGAACGGACTGCCTGGTCCTGCTGCGTCATTTGCAACCGTGTGTTGAAAAGAAACACATCCCGGTTATTATCCAGTTGCCGGCGTTTGTTCTCAATCACCCTCCTGTCATTCTTCAACGTGTACAAGCTGCCGAAATTCCACGAAAGCCGGATACCTGCTATATAATAAGGAGAAAATTCGTTTTTCAGCATATTGAGCCCCGGATTTCCATAAGCCCCCTGCACAAACAACCCGAATTGCGGAAGATGGCGCACGTTGAGCGCTTTCTCCTGCACTTGCAGTCCGGCTCCCTGCGCATCAAACAACGACAACTCCGGCCGACGTATCTCACCGGCTGCCGAGACTTCATTCTGTGGGACAGGTTTCTCCAAGACAGTCTCCTGCGACAACTCTTCCCCCATCAATAGCGAAAGCATCTGCATATATGCAGCGCGCGACGAAACCAGCTCCACCCTCTTCTGACGGGTATTCAGTTGCTCCACTTTCACCGCATCCAAATCCGCCTGATTGGCTATTCCGTTTTCTACATAAGCCGCTATCTGCCGATAATTCCGTTCCAGTTCGTCTTGCAGCAATGCATTCTGCCGCAACTGCTCGTCCAGCAGCAGAATCCCGAAATACAAATCATTCACGCGGCTGTTCAACGCATACATATCCACATTCAACTTTTCCTTCTCTATTTCAGCCTCCGCCGTTGCCTGATTCTTCTGCACACGGATTCCGCCGCCATCCCAAATCTTCTGCTGCAATTCCAGCACAACCTGATACTGGTCCTTAGGCAAGCCTTTTATATCCACTCCGGGAAGTTCTATGGGAATCTCCGTCACTTCACTCTGATAAGAAGCCTTCGCCGAAAGAGCCAATTGAGGCAAATATCCCTTAGCCGCATTCTCCAGACTATATTCCTTTGTTTTCTCCACCAGACTATATTGGTGTACCAACGGATAATTGTCCTGCGTCTTCCGTTGGCATTCTTCCAACGTGAGTTGCGCATACATGCCCGATACAACCCATAAAAAGGAGAAACTGAAAATCATTCTTTTCATACGCATCGTTACTTTTAGTTCTTCTAATTCTTCGAAAAGCAAAGATAGGACATTCAAAGACACGTGCACATTCTGTGAGTTGGCAAAAATGTTCCAATAGTTCGATTTATCGGAAAAATAATAGCGAAGATAAGGCTTTTTATTACCTTTGTCGGAAAAGGATGAGATAGTAGGGATAAAATGCCAAGAATGAAATTTCGAGGATAAAAGATAAAGAATAAAAGATATGATGCAGAAAGTTCCTTTGAGTATAGGACTCAAAATGTTGGAAGACCTGAGGGTCGTCCGTCACAATGAGTTTCGGTTTATCTCCTCCGAATTCGGATTTGTCAGGAGTTTCAATCGGATGGAAGCCAGTTTTTTTACAATCGGTCAACCATACCGTATCCAAGAAGGGCGTGTCATATCCGTCAAGCAAGGTTTCGCAAGAGCTATGATCAACCTGATGGAATACACAATCCGGCAAGGCAATTTTTCCGTCATCACTCCCAATTCCATCATTCAGATTATTGAAGTATCACCCGACTTCGATATGCAGATGATGGCAATGACGCAGAATTTCCTCCCCACAACCGGAAAAGAAGATTTCTTCTCTTATCTTCTCCATCACCAGAAAAATATCTTATTGGAATTATCCCCGCAAGAGATGCAGCAAACGGACTATTATTTCACCCTCATGTGGAATATATTGCAAGAACCGACATTCCGCCGAGAAGCGATCCGTCACCTTCTGGCAAGCCTCCTTTATTATATAGAATACACTGCCCGGAGCAATATGATGACCAACCCCGTCCGGCTGACGCGGCAGGAAGAGATTTTCCAACGTTTTATCTCCCTGGTGAATACTTACAGCAAGAAAGAGCGGAACGTCAACTTTTACGCAGGCAAGCTGTGCCTCACTTCACGCTACCTGAACACGGTTGTGCGGCAAGCCAGCCAGCAGACTGTAATGGAGTGGATAAACCAGTCTATCATACTGGAAGCCAAAGTATTGTTAAAGCACGGCAATCAGCTTGTCTATCAAATCTCCGACGAACTGAACTTCCCTAATCCGTCTTTCTTCTGCAAGTTCTTCAAGCGGATGACGGGAATGACACCCCATGAATATCAAAAAACTTGATATAAAAAAAGACATATAGCAAGCACAATAACACAAAAATCCTTATTTTTGTCGCAAATGTATAAAAACAGATTCCACAAACTATGGGTGCAACAGAAAAAAACGAAACAATAGCAGACAGGCATAAAACAACAATCTTCGAGAGATTGTTCAAAGAGAACTATACCCGTCTCTATTATTATGCGTTAAGTTTCATTCCGGATCCTGAAACTTGCAAAGACATTGTAAGCGAATCGTTCCGAGTGCTATGGGAACGATTTGACTCCATCAAACAAGAGACCATGCTTTCATATATGTTTGCCCACGTACATAATTTATGCATCGACCATATACGGCATCAGGAAGTCGAAAATTCTTACGCTACCTCTTATTTGAAAATAGTATCGGAAATGAGTTCTAACGACTGGATCGAACAGGAAGAAAAGATGGAACGTATCCTGAAAATCATAGACGGTCTCCCGCCACAGACCAAATTCGTAATGGAGCAATGCTATCTATACAAAAAGAAATACAGAGAAGTGGCAGAGATTCTCGGACTGACAGAAAGTGGTGTCCGCAAACACATCATGAAAGGGCTGGATACCATACGAAACGAATTTTCTGTTAAATATAAAAAAAGGCAGTAGATAAAAACGACATCATCACGTATATATAATAGAGATACCTGAAAATCATGAATAAAGAAGATATGATACCGCAAAATATGGAATCGGATAATTATAACGAACAAGATATTCACTTAATATTCGATTGTGAACAAGCCATGCTCCGCAAGAAGTATGCCCAACCCGCTGTTGATGACGAATGGGAAAAGTTCCGGCAAGGGCTTGCCGCTCCGGCAACAGAAGCACCGGTCGCTCCTCCTCACAATAAAAAGAAGAGCCACAAGATTCTCTTCTTCACATTAGGAAGCCTTTCGGGCGTTGCCGCCACCTTATTATTGGTATTCCTTTTCCAGTGGCAAAGAACGACAAACGAGCAGCCGCTCATGATATTCACCGCCGAAAGTTCTGCCCAGCAGATAACACTTGGCACTGACTCCTATCCTCAGGGAATGGCTATATCAGATATAAAAAAAGAAGATGCCGAAGGAGTTATAGTCAAGCCACACGAAGCCGACTTCAGACCGACAACTGTCATTCCGAATGAGATTCAGACACAAGTCATCCGCACGCCACGCGGAAAAGAATATCAAGTCATATTAAATGACGGCACGGAAGTATTACTGAATGCAGAAAGCAAATTGATCTTTCCCAATAAGTTCAGCGGTAGCCGAAGAGTTGTCAAGCTCGAAGGAGAAGCCTACTTCAAGGTGGCCCGAAACGAGCAAATGCCATTCATCGTTGAAACGGAAAAGACAAGCACCCGTGCTTTGGGAACAGAATTCAATATAAAGGCATACAAAAATGCCGAATCACATGTCACGCTGATCAACGGATCCGTCCTTGTCAATATTCCGGGAACCGACCAAGAAGTTACCCTCACCCCCGGACAAGAAGCGACCGCTGCTGAAGAGACCCTTAAAGTGAAGGATGTAGATACCAACTACTACGTACAATGGAAAGAAGGCTACTTCTATTTCGACAATGTTCCTCTGGTAGAGATACTTTGCGACTTAGGCAGGTGGTATAACGTAAATATAGAAATAGAGAAAGCCTCACTGATGAGTTACCGGCTTCATTTTATAGCCGATAGAAAAGCCGGAATTGATGAAATCATAGAAAACCTAAACAGCTTCAACTATCTTTCTGCTATCAAAAACGGCAACAAAATAACTATTGGATTAAAAAAGTAATTTTTTAGGGACTAAAATATCCGGTTATCCGTATTATCATTAAATTAAATTATTTAATCAAGATTTAATGAATATGGAAAAACCAAAGTTGTTTAGATGTCCGGGGAAGATTCCCCCATGGAGAATTCTGCTCCTGTTGGGTGCATTTCTCTTAGATTTACAGTCTCCTGTCTTTGCCCAGACAGATTCCCGGCAAAAGTTCTCATTGAACTGCCAAGATGAACCAATGTCTTCCGCTTTAAAGAAAGTGGAGCAAATGAGTCATTACAAGATTCTGTTCACTTACGATGAGATTCAGAATTACAAAGTCACGGCTTCTGTAAAAGACAAGCCCATTGAGGAGATCATGCAAGCTATTATCGGTTCTTATCCTCTCTCCTACAAGATATCCAAGAAATTCATTACGATAGCCGCCCATAAGAAATCTGACAAAAAGATTATATTCGGTAGCGTTATCGATCAGGAAGGCACTCCGTTGCCGGGTGTCAATATCACGACCAACTTGCCGGAGATAGGTGGCATCTCCGATGTCAACGGCGAATTTGACATACCTCTGCCTAAAGGAAAAGAGATCAAGAATGTCATCTTTTCTTTCACGGGAATGAAAAAAGTGATAGTTCCTTTTACCGGTCGCAAATTAAATATCACGATGAGTGACGACACACATGCCATTGACGAGGTTGTCGTTACGGGACTTGTCACTCACAATGCAAAAAGTTTCACCGGCAATGCTTCCGTGTATAAAGGTGAAGATCTGAAAACGGTAGGCCACCAGAATCTGATCAAGAGTTTGAGTATTCTGGACCCGTCCATCAGCATAGCCGAAAATACGGAAATGGGATCAGACCCCAACACAATGCCCAAAATCAGATTCCGTGGCGAGAACTCTTTTCAAGGATTTGAGAACATCGACAAATCCGGATTGATGAGTGACCCCAACCAACCGCTGTTCATCCTTGACGGATACCAGACAACATTGGAGACAATCGTAGATTTGGATATGAACCGGGTAGAGTCCGTCACCATCTTGAAGGATGCCGCTGCCGGAGCAATCTATGGTTCGAGAGCAGCCAATGGAGTAATCGTGGTAAAGACAATCCAACCCAAAGAAGGAGAATTGCGGGTCAGCTATTCACTGGACGTCAACTTCGAGTTGCCGGATCTATCCAGCTATGACCTCTTGAATGCGCGTGAGAATCTGGAACTGTATGACAAGTTGGGCATGTACAGAAATGATGACGGAACACTCAGCCCTGCCTACAATCAAATCACCAAATGGGTGGCTCAGGGAGTGAATACCGACTGGCTGGCACAACCTGTGCAGAATGCCGTGGGACACAGACATTCACTCAACCTCTCCGGTGGCGACCGCCGTATGCGCTACGGATTGGACCTGAACTATTCGGGCAATCCCGGTGTGATGAAGAAATCGTCACGCAACAATTACGGAATAGGCGTCAATCTGTCCTACAATCTCAATGACAAACTGCTGTTCACCAACCATCTGACAGTGGGGCAGAGAAAGTCCACGGAATCTCCATACGGCAGCTTCAGTGATTACACCACCATCAACTCCTTCTACCCCATCTACGATGAGAATGGCAAGCTATACAAAAACTACTATTACGAGAACGAGTACGGAAACCCTTATAATGTGTGGGGAAACAGCAATAACATTCCGGTCAACCCTTTGTATGAAGCAAATGTAGGAAACGAAAACAAGAGCGAGAATCTGAATATCAATGAGAACTTCTCATTCGACTGGCTCATTCTCCCATCTTTAAGATTCAACGGGCGCGTCAGCTATACGAAGTCCCAATTGAAATCAACCTCATTCCTCTCTCCCAACTCGGCCACGTATGTAGATTACGGTTTCAATACCGATACGGAAACGAAAGAAGAGTTGAGAGGCAAATACACCTATTCCGACAGCTTTCAGGAGGCATTGGAAGGCAATATAATGCTCACGTATTCCAAGGTTTTCGACAAGCACTTCGTGACAGCCTCCGCCGGTAGCTCCCTGTCCGACTCGCGAAGCACCCTCTATGGCTTTACCGCTCAGGGATTCGGTGCGGAGGATGCTGCACAACCGGCTTATGCACACGGTTATGAAGAAGGCGGAGCACCCGACAATGCCGAGGGTCACGCACGTATGGCAAGTTTCTTCGCCTCTGCCAACTATGCTTTTGACAGCCGCTATCTTTTCGATTTCTCCTACCGTCTGGATGGTTCCTCACAATTCGGTTCGAAAGAGAAAGTGGCTCCGTTCTACAGTGTCGGTCTCGGATGGAATCTTCATAACGAAGCTTTCATCAAGAAACTGGAATTTATCAATATGTTCAAGGTCAGAGGAACATACGGTGAGACCGGTTCAGTGAACTTCACCCCATATCAGGCAAGAGATATGTATCAATATACCAAGAACGACCGATATGACGGCAATATCGGAGTCACTCTCCTTTCGTTGGGAAATGAGAATCTGCGTTGGCAAACCACACGTTCCTACGAAGTCGGCGCCACAGTAGGACTATTCGACCGCATCGACCTCTCTGCCAGCTTTTATAATAAAACGACTTCAGACATGGTGCTTCCGGTGACTACCCCACCGTCAGTAGGATTCAGCAGCTATACCGAAAACCTCGGTAAGATGAAGAACAAAGGCTACGAACTGTCCTTACG
>CAKUYM010000090.1 GCA_934716785.1 uncultured Bacteroides sp.
ATAATAATCAGTTCTTTTCCTTGAGTGACAGCGTAAATTTTATATTATAGAAAATATTCTTGCTTATATAGCTGAGATACAAATTTAATATCGTAGCTTTGCCGCACTTTAGGTAATGCCTTCAATCGTTCGGTTGAGCATGAAAAGGGAATCCGGTGTGAATCCGGAGCAGTGCCCGCTACTGTAATATTCATCTGTTGAAAGTTCTACTACTGCCACTGTGCAGGGAATAGCATGGGAAGGCGAACTTTCAGAATAGAGTCAGGAAACCTGCTTAGGGAAGAAAAAATAGCCATTATGTTCTCGGGGCTAAGGACATAGCTATAGAAACTAAAACATAATCACGAATGTTGAAAAAACTTCTTTTGACCGCAATGTGTGTCAGTGTATGCTATATTGTGTCCGCGCAGGTCACAATTAAGGGACGTGTGTTGAATGCCGAAACCGGAGAACCTGTTGTCGGGGCGAATATCCGGGTCGATCACAGTCTGCAGGGGGGGACAACGAATGCTAAAGGAGAGTTCGTAATCAAGGGATTGCCCGATGGCAAACAGACCTTGCAAGTGTCGCATCTCAATTATGAGCCGAAGCGGTATTCTACTTCAAAGAGTGTAGATAACGTGGTGATACGTATGACGGAGAGTCACAATAACCTCAGCCAAGTGGTAGTCACCGGCACCGGAACGCATCGCAGGATGGTGGACAGCCCGATTCCGGTCAATGTATTGACAGCCAAAGATATCAAGGAAGCCAATGTTACGAATCTTGAAGAGGCGCTGACCAAACTTACTTCCTACTTTTCTTTCTCTACCAGTGGCATGGGCACGGAAATGGTGCTCAATGGGTTGAATAGCGACTATATACTTGTGTTGCTGAACGGCAGGAAACTGATTGGCGATGATGCTTTGATGCGCATTAATATGGCGAATGTGAAACGGATTGAGATATTGAACGGTTCGGCGTCTGCACTGTATGGTAGCGATGCCATCGGTGGCGTGGTCAATATCATTACGGACGATAGCAGAAACAAGATTGACGCGTCGAGCACTACCAAGGTCAGTGACCACGGTCGTCTTTCGGAAGCCGTGAATCTGGACTTGAACGTTGGCAAATTTTCATCGTACACTTCTTACCAACGCCAACAGTCAGACGGATGGCAGCTCCATCCCATGGCCGAAACAGTGAGCAAAAAGGGAGAGGTGACACTGAACCCTACGGACAAACAGGCTTTCACCGGTTATCATACGAATACGGTCAACCAGAGCTTCTCATATTCTCTGAATCATAAGACGACGCTGTATGCGCAGGGCTCGTATTATAATTACCTGAACGACCGCCCGGTGACGGAATATAAGTATAATATGTATCATGAGAATTATACGTATGGCTTCGGTATGAAGTATATCGTGAGCAAGAAAGCGTATATTGATGCCGATTTCTATTCGGACAATTACAAATCGGCTTATGACTATATTCAGGAGAGCGGTGACTTCAAGATTGGCGACAAGGAGACCCGTAAGAAACAGTATTTTTATCGGGGTAACGTGAAGAGTATCATTAAGGTGAACAGCAAGAACAAACTGTCTGCCGGATTGGAATATCTGGACGAGAAGTTGGAAAGCGAATCGGATAAAATATCTAATAAGACGCTCTACACCATGGCTTTGTATGCGCAGGACGAATGGACGATTGCCAAATCTCTGCAAGCGGTGGTGGGGCTGCGTTATATTTATAATGAGACGTTCGAAGACCACTTCACCCCGACAGCTTCTATTATGTATAAGGAAGGTGGTTTCCGCGGCCGGTTGTCTTTTGCCACAGGTTTTCGCTCGCCTACGCTTTCTGAGATTTATGCTACGGACTTGGCGAAGACTACCAATCGCTATACCATCGGAAATCTGGAGCTGAAACCGGAAGAGAGCAAGAATTTCTCCTTGAATTTGGAATATACTCATTCACGCTTCTCCGTATCGGCAACGGCTTTTGTCAATAATGTGACGAACATGATCAATTTCCGTACGTTGAGCGATGAAGAAGCAGCCCAATATGGCGACTATGACGAGGTACGCCAGCGTGACAATATTGATAAAGTGAGAATCAAGGGAGTGAATGTAAATGCCAATGCTTACTTGGGGCTTGGGTTCAATTTGGGGGCGGGCTACACACTGCTGGATGCAAGAAACCTGATAACCGACAAACCGATTGATAAAAGTGTCAAGTATGCGGGAAACGTGAATGCGCAATGGTCCAAGAACTGGGGATTGTATGGGTTGAACATCAATATGGTTGGCCGCGGACAGAGCAAGCGGTATTCTGAGACATACGACTATGATTCATCCGGCTTCATGCTTTGGGATTTGAACACGGGGCATACTTTCAATCTGAAATATATCATCCTGAATGCCGGCTTAGGAGTAGAGAATCTGTTCGACTGGGTAGACGACCGTCCTTGGAATACGAAGAAACCTTATTCGACCATTACGCCGGGAAGAGCTTTCTATGCAAGCCTGACAATTCGTTTTAGAAAATAAAAATAAGAAATAATAGAGAAAATAAGATGGAAGATTTGATCCCTGTATATATCGTATCTTTAGGTCCGGGCGATGCGGGGCTTGTCTCTCTGGCGGGATGTGGCGTACTGCATCGGGCAAATGCAGTCTTTTGTCCGAAAACGAATGTCCGTTCCCGGTCTTCTGCTCTTTTGGAAGAATTGAAGATAAAGCAAGAGGTCGTCAGGCATTATACGTTGCCGATGAGCAAGAATCGTGAGTTGGCCTATCAGGCTTACGATGAGGTTCTTGAGGAAATGGTAAAGCTGCATTCGGAAGGCTTGTGCGTAGCGATTGTGGCTGAAGGAGATGCAGGCTTTTATTCTTCCACCGGTTATCTTGCCGGAAAATTGAAGGACGCGGGAATACCTGTCAGGCAGATAGCCGGCGTGCCGGCATTTATCGCGGCGGCGGCTTCCATCGGTCTTTCTATTGTAGAGCAGGAAGAGCGGCTGACGGTGTGTCCGGGAAAAGTAGACAGAGAACTGTTCGATCGGGTTGCTTCTGGCGGTGAAGTGGCGGTAGTGATGAAACTGTCGCAGTGTGAGGAGGAAGTAAAGCGCCTTATAGGTTTGGAGGAAAGACTTGTATGTCATTATTTTGAGAATGTAGGGACGGACGTAGAATATTATACGTGCCACAAGGAGGATATATTGGCAAGGAAATTCCCTTATTTCTCATTAATGATAATAAAAAGTCGATAATGCTACCCCGTGGGCTGATTATAGTTGGAGACTGAAATTGAAGAAAATGGGATTCAATGTTGATGAGACAGAGAGTCATCATGGCAGTGTGAACAATTGTACCATCAAGGGACTGGGAGATTATCCTGAAATCCGTAAAATATGGTTGAAGCACATGACGGATATTTATAATGATGAAAGCCAGTGGACAACCGGTGAAGACTATCAATAGAATGGTTGGGTTGTAAGGTCTCAACTTCTTCGAACATCATATCGTCCGGGATTTATTCTTGGGCGATATTTTTTGAGCGGAGATGTTAGATTCAATGTGTCCGTATAGATATGGTTGTTTTGTTTATCGAATGCTAACTTTGTTACTATTTGTCTAATCCATATGGGTATAAGAGCCAAGTCTGCCAATACGGAATCTTTATCTTCCTTTTTCAGCAGCATAACCAATCAAATTGTGTCACAAAAACAACAAATTTGTGTGACACCAAAGAGCTGTACCAACTCAAAAGCGAGATATTTAATAAAGTTTGTCACAAAAACAATGTTTTTATGTGACAAGCTTATCCCATAACGTCCAATATGCAGCAATCAATGTTGAGGCATTCCATTTGTCGCATGACCGCTTTCTTTGTGTTGACGATGATGAGAGGGTAATCTGATTTATAAACAAGATGAACTTAAAAGTAAATCATAATGATAAATTGTCAAGGTAAAATAGTATATTTGTCTTCAAAAAAATAAAGACGATAATGGCAAAGAAAAATATAAACTTATCAGTAGTGCTACATGAGGAATACAAAAAACTATAGGGATGCTTTCTTTGAAAGATCAAAAAATAGCATGGTACAATATGATAGTTTATATTACATCATCATGGATAATGGAAAATTTCTCAGATTCTATTGACCAAAATATGTTCTATCATACATATCCCTTTTTTAAGAGGAGTTCAGAGATTGACAGTGTTTTAGTAGACCAAATCAGAAATTACTCAATTTGAAAAATGGAAAAATAACAAATATACACGAGCATGATGACAGCAAGCATTTCTTGTTAGGATGATTACTGTTAGCTATGAGCTGAATACTGGAACAGTTAATGAAAAATGAGCAGAAATCTTCTTGCGGAGAACATTGTCTGTCATATTGCTATAAATAGGGGCTGATGAATAATATCAACAGATGCAGCCATATAGGAAAGATGTTGACGAAGAAGCATATGAGGCAAAATAGCCAAATACTCAGGTGAAAAAAATGAAACTGAAGTGACATTCAGTACCGGAAAATGCGTTTATCGGGCAAACAACATACGGGTAAACTTGATGATACAGGGGATGAATATGTGCCACCTGTTATTTTGTGAAAGATTCCCCTAAAGGGGCTTTTTTATGCCTTTTTACAACTTGCCAATATGAAGCATTACAGACACTTGATTTGTATACCAATTGCTGAGATTGTCGGATTATTTGATTTCAGGCAATCTCTGCGATTAATATGAAATAACTTATTCGGCAAACCTAACTTATTTTTACAATCTCTTTTCGGCTGTATAGGAAACTTTGACCGGTTAATATTCCACTTGTTCTAGATATATTACCAAAGAGATAAAAGAAGAGGGCTTACGTTTTTTACGATCGTAGCTAAAATTCAGCGAAACCATCTTTATAGGAAGATGAGCCTGTTCAATGATGGAAATCATTTTAACAAGCTCAATATATCGACCTGCTAAAATTAGTTTGCCTAAATACAAATTGCATTCGCCTTCTGAATCTATTAACTCCGGTGTATAGTTAGAAACTTCAATTTGCAAATTGGACAAGCTATCTTCAAGAATCTGTAATATCTTACCATTGCTAAGTAATGGTTTTGAAGGCATCTTAGAAACTGCTTGTTCCTGTTTCTTTGATGCGATTAAGAGTATACTCTGATTTTTTGATTTCATTTTACATATTTCTTTATAAAGATCATGGGTATCTTTCAAAGCAAGTATCCAAATGAACAGTGGTACTACGACTAGTAAACAAACTAATTTGAGTATCCCGCTATATGTTTTCATAAAACTATATTTTAAGGTATTAATTCAATGTTTAGTTCAAATGTAAACCAAGAAGAGTCATTATCCTTTACAAACGAAAGAATCTTCACGCTCGAAAACAACAGGTCACGTTCAAGATACTGAGTAAAAAGACTCACGCTACCCGGTATTTCAGTTTCTCCTTTAATCAAAATTGTATAATTGTTAAACATCAACTTTTTATTTTTCAATACAGTATTGTTTCCTGTCCCCTCCAAGGGAGATAGTATTAATGAATTCAAAATAACCTGTGGTGGTACATAAGATGCAATTCTATCAGCAATCAAAGCAAAAGTATGGTTAGGAATAGATTCATACTGAGATTGAATTCTCCCTTGTTTCTTTTTGTCATCTTGTTTTTGCTTGTTGTTCCTCTGATTAAGATACAATTCTCTTTGTACGGCTTCATATTCCTGGCGAAAACGAGTATTCAGTAGAAAGTTGCCCAAGAGAATAATGAAAAAGAATATAAGCAATAACAAACGAAGCTTATAGTAAATGACTAAAGAAAGTAGATTAGCTTGAATCCGATTCTGAACAAACTCAGATACTTTAATTGTCTTTTTATAGAAATCTGAGAGTATTTTCTTTTTGTTAGGAGTTTCATTACCATTTATCCATTTTTCTAAAATATAGATACTATTTCGATCTAATGACTCAATTAGCTCTTCTACAAGCTCCTTTCGCAAAAAAGAAATTGTTTGTACTTCAGAGTCTTCAGACAAATACAAGTTCCACAGAAGTTCTGGGTTCTCTGTTATTTTTCCTATGGAGGTATCCATTCTATCAAATCTCTTTGATATAACCCTATCTCCAGTAATCAATAAGATAGCTGGGGAATGTTTCCATTTCTCCATATTATTTAAATCACAATCTTTCTGTTCTATTAGAAACAACCCACTTCTTTTGTTAGAAACTTTCCAAATTCTAATACAATTTCCTGTTGCATTTGTAGATAGTTCAAAAAGCAACAAATTACTCACTATATAATTTAATATTCCCATTTACTTTATTATTGTCGGTTTTATAAACACATTCAATTTTTGTGTACTTACTTTCTTTGAGGAGGAACCAAATAGCCAACGGAGAATAGGCACACGAGCGATAAATGGTAAGCCGGTGCTAACCCTACTGGACATATTTCGTTCTATACCTCCCAATAAAACCATTTCTTCATTACGCACTTTTATTATAGATACAAAACTCCGAGTTGTTGTTCCCGGAGGAGCATCTTTGTCTTCACGTTCGGTAAACTCACTTTGTGTTAAATCTATTTGCATCGTGATACAACTATCTAAACTCACATATGGAGTAATATCCAAAGAAAGATTAGCTTCTACATTTTTCCATTGATAAGATTCCGATTGAATAGGATTTTGAGTACCAGTTAAATAAGTCTGACTCTCTTTATAATATTTCATTTCACCACTTTTCAATGTTGCCTTATGTCCATTTAATGTAGAAAGTCTAGGAGTTGAGCGTAATGTTATTTTTCCTGCTTCTTCTAACAATTTTAATCCCAAATAGAAGTTTGGAGTAACACAACCTAAATTAATAGAGCCAAATCCATTGAATGATTTTATTAATTTATTCACAGATGAAGCTCCCAAAGTCATATCAAGCCCCGGACTCAAACTTCCAGATGTTGTGGCAGGCTCTTTACCTAATCCCATAGAAATGCCAACCTCTTGGGCATTAGTATCTGTTGCGTCTAAAATAATAACATCAATAGAAATTAATGGAACACTTTTATCTATTTCGTTTAGATATGTAACTAATTGATTAACTTTACGTTGATCACCGCTTGTTACCAAACTGTTTAAATCGGGAAAAGGCAAAATTTCAATTCCGGTAATAAAATCCTTAGGAATAATTTCCAAGACTTTATCAACTGAACGATATTTCATTGGAATAACACGAGTAGAAAAGAGAGAACCTCCTTGATTTGCTTTTCCAAATATATATATGCTATTATCTACACGCCAAGTATAATTAGTGCCTGTAAATATGACAGTTAAAAAAGAATCAAAATCTATATTCTCAACAAAAATCCCAGTATTACGTTCAAGGTTATCAACAAAAAAATAGCTATGATTTAATTGTTGACAAAGATTTCTAACCACATCATGAATATTTGCATTTGTAATTTGAGCAGTAATTAGTCCCAAAGAATCAACTTCTATATTATCCATGCGGAAATAAGCAGTTTGCTTAATTTCTTCGGTTTCTTTCTCACTATGACGAAAAAGAGCCCACAACTTTGCACTTTTTCTCTGTGCAATCAATTCATTTGTAGCAGCAATACTTTGTAATGCATTATCAACTGTCATCTCCTTCCCAAAAGCAGTTATTCGTACTTCTGAAAGGGAAATTGGAACTACAATATTTACTCCAGATACATCAGAAAATTTCCGAGATACATCAATTAACCTTGCTTGTGTAAAATCAAAAGAAAAGACTTTCTGAAAGGGATCATAATTAATACTTATCAGCGGTTCTACATATGGTATTTTACATGGAAAAATCGACAAAATATTGCCTGTTAAGTCTAAATCAAAATTATACTCCTTACAAATATAGAAAATGGCATCTGATATCGTTACCTGTTTAAAATTACAACTTATCTTCTTTTCTCCACCAGATTCCACATTCAGATTCAGTTCTCCAGCCTTTGCAATATTCTTAAGAAAATCACCTACTGCGATATTGCTCACTGTAACATTCAATGTTTCCTTGTATCTTGGTTCATCTTTTGCAATATCATTAAGGATATTTTGTATACGTGTCAAATGAAGTGAATCTGGTATAGACTGAGCACAGACGAGAGAATATGAGAAAAACCTCAAAATGCAAACTATGTATATTAATCTTTTCAGCATATCAGAACTTTTTTAAATTGTGTTATTTAATATAGGAAGTATCTCATCTAATGAAGTCTCCCCAGATTCAAGTAAAGTCAAAGCAGAATGCATCAAGGTTGAAACTTTATTCTGCGTGAGATATTTTTCAATTTCACGCTTGTTATCGCGAATAGCCTGAGAGAGAACCGCATCAATTTTTATAACCTCATATATTGCTTTTCTCCCAGAATATCCTGTATAGTAACAAGAAGCACAACCTTTGGCTTTATAATAAGATTGTTTTACTTTCACTCCGATCAGTTGTGCTGTAGATGAGTCAAGTTTATACTCTTCTTTGCAATGAGGACAAAGCAAGCGGATTAATCTTTGAGCTACACAAGCGATTAAAGTATCAGCAATAAGATACGAATGAACTCCCATATCTGTAAGACGGGCAACACTTCCCCATGCACTGTTTGTATGAATAGTAGACAAAAGTAAGTGTCCTGTTAATGAACTACGTATAGCCATTTCAGCTGTGTCTTGGTCTCGAATTTCTCCCAACATTATTATATCTGGGTCTTGTCTTAAAAAAGTGCGCAAGGCACTACTAAATGTTAATCCGATTTCTTCCTTTAGTTGAACTTGATTAATCCCCGGAAGCGTATATTCTACCGGATCTTCAATAGTCAATATATTATTATCTTCTCTATTTAACAAACGTAAAGTTGCATACAGTGTCGTACTCTTTCCAGATCCCGTTGGTCCAGTAATGAGCACTAATCCATTAGGGTTAAGTATTGCCTGGGTATAATCATCATATTGTTTATCTGTAAAACCAAGTTTTGTTAAATCTAAAAGTCCTTGTTCTCTTGTCAGTAACCGTAGGACTATTTTCTCACCATATATAGTAGGCAATATAGACACGCGAACATCAAATTTCTTATTAGCTTTTTCAAATAAAATCCTTCCATCTTGTGGTAAGCGCTTTTCCGAGATTTTCAGATTTGCCATAAGTTTTATTCGATTGACTAATGCTGGATAATCTAATTGGTCGATTACATAACGTTCTATCAATTTGCCATCGATACGCATACGTATACGACATCGCTCTTCATAAGGTTCCAAATGAATATCACTTGAATGAATAGAATCAGCTTCCGATATTAGTGCGTTAACAAAATCATCATCGTTGATTTGATTTATTTTCATGTCACTCGAACTACTTGTTCCCTTTCGATAGCATAAATTGAAAACCCTTTCGAACTCTGTATCAGAAATAAGAACTACTTCTATATTCAAATTCTGAATAACGCTGACTTCTTTAATTATGCTGGAATAATCGATTCTTTCCTTTCCATAACATTGAAGAATTCTTGTTTTTGCGTCAAAGAAACAAGGAAGCAGATTATATTCAGACGCTTCATCTGTCGAAAATAATTGAATAACTTCTCTTGGTATATGTTCATCTACTTTCATAAGCAAGGTTAAGGTAATGAATTATATATTATGACTATTGCGTAACATATTCCTAAGTAAGAAATTAAAGGAATAGTAAAAGCTTTCTTTTTCTGTAGATACACTCCTATTCCCCAACTTAATAAAGCTGTTATAAAAGAGATTATTAGGAAATGTAACAAATAAGGAAATAAAAAATAAGGAGTAAGCAGCAATATGAAAATAATATCTCCAATGCCAATAAACGGTTTACTTCTGTTAAAACGGAAACAGGCATAGATAGTTACTAAAGTGCCTATAACAAACAAAACTATTAGATTTGCTAATATATTATATCCTGTTTGGATTGCGCCATATTTCCAAAAACAAAAACTAATTTGTAGTACTCCAAACAATATCATTGGCAATAGTGATACTCGCCTACACTTAAAGTCCTGAAATATCATCAGTATCAAAGGAAACAATAGCATCCACTCCATAGGCTTACTAATCTTTTGTTATTTCTACTAAATTCTTATTTTGATCAATTTCCCATACATTAAAGATACCATCTTGATCAAAATCCACTACGGATGTAGCAGTAGCCCTAAATGTAGCATCGTTGGCTTCAATAATCTCAATTAAATAATTTGCATTTCCACCATCTGTAACCAAAGGTTGTTGTTCAAAACCTAATTTATCTAATGAAGGAGAATATTTAGAATAAGTATAGAAATGTGTTTTCTGCAAAGAATGAAGAAATATCAATTGTTGTTGAGCTTCTATGCTTTTAGCCCTCGATATCAATGGCATCAAGTTTGGCAAGGCAATGAGTACGAGTATGCCAATTATCACAATAACAACTAACAATTCGGGTAATGAAAATGCACTTAATGAGCGCTTAAACGATAGTTTGATTCTCATATAAACAATATTTACAAACTTTAATCTACACCAGTCCTAATAAACCACTTCTAATTAGTATATAAGTGTATATTATTCCAGATGTTGTTGTTGCAAATATAGCATATATACCGTACGGTTGTTATGTTTGTTAACTTGTTGTAATCAAAATAATCTCTAAGGTGTTGTGATTCAGATGTATATATGGTGTTAATATATCATAATGAATATTGTGTGTACTGCAATAATAAAAAATAATAATTAGGGTTCGCTGAATAATCGTAAACAATTGATCAGTAATAATATAGTCTATGTATTTTTTGCTTATTTCATTAAGAACTGGTAACTTTAAATGTTGAACTTGAACAGTCTCCATAAGACATAGATCGCAGTCTTATACAAACGCGTGGATTTTTTTACATCAGACCTTGATAAGTTCCTAAAGCCGCTGGGGCAACTTGGGTGGAAGTGAGATACCAAATAGTCAATCTGGCTTCAATAAAATTTGCAGCTAAACAACAGTTAATAATACTGTTCCATAGGAAAAACGCCCACTTTCAGGTACCAGTAACAATATTTTATCACCCGAAAATAACTTTCCTGAATAATACAATTCTTCAAGGGCCGCAAAAATAGCTGCAGAAGCAATGTTACCAACAGAAGTTAGATTGGTAAACCATTTATCTTCTCGTAAATCGATATTTCTAATCTTTATTTCTTCAGCTAACTTTTCGTAGAAAAACATTGAGGACACATGTGGAATAACATATTTTACATCTGATGCATCTAACTTGTGCTTTATCAAACATTGCTGAATATGCTCTACCCAATATTTTATAATATTAGGTTTTAATAGTCGTATATCCTGCTTAACAGCAAACACAGATCTATTAAGCAAATCTTTTGAATCAAAATCTTTCCAGCTTTTTAATTCTCCATCATCTCTTAATTCAGCCCCCATAAACATACAAACTGGTAGTTCGTTTGCAAAAGAAACCATTTCAATCCAGTTTATTTCTAAAGATAAACTGTCTGCATTAATTTTATTAGATAATAAAACAGAACTGGCGCCATCACTTAGCATGAACCTCAAAAAATCTTTCTCAAATGCCATATAAGGATTCTTTCCTATACGACAGCAATTTTCATATTCTTCATCATAATTTTTCGATAATAATGTTGGGGAAGCCAATTCTGATGTTGAACAAATAACATTTTTAGCTTCTTCAGACTTAACAGCCATATATGCTATCTTCAAGGCTTGGAGACACGTTAAACAGACGCCTGCACATGAGAAGATTTCCATTGGATAATTCTTTAATAAGCCATGAACCATAGAAGCATGAGAAAGCAGTAATTGATCAGGATTACCAGTCGCACAAACTAACATGTCTATATTACTTGGGAAAGATGAACTTTCAAACATTTTCTTTATCGATAAAACAGCAAGTTCAGCATTCGTATGGGTCATTTTATGCTGCCTATCCAATGCATAATACCTGGTTTTTATGCCATTTTGCCGCAATACAATACTCTTTACTCTAGAGTGTTTGCCACATATTAGACCCAAATACTCCTCAATATCATCATTTGACACAGGAGAATTAGGCAGATACTTTCCAATTTTGGTTATATATACATTCATGACAACATATTTTAAAAACATACCAATTGTTCGGTATGCAAATATATGCCATTATTCTCAAAAGGCGCCACCTTTATATTAATTTAACCTTATCGAATCATATACTTCAAGGTAAACTCTTAGTAGCTCTTCAACATTTAAGCCAGTTGTAAGACATCTTTCAAAAGAGGTCCCTAAAAAGCATGAACGAAATAGCAATGCATAAGCGTGCGCGTCAACTACTCGAATCTCTTTTGTATTAATAGCTTCCTTTATTACCATTTCCCAAAGACGCACCTCCGCTTCTGAATTACGTGCAGCTACTTCTGCGAAATTAGGATAATATTTTGACGCATCTAAATATAAAGAAAAATATGCTTTATACACGTTTGAGATAGATAGAGAAACCATTTTGTACATAGTTTTATTGATTCCATCTATATAGATAAAAATAAACTCTTTCAGAGTTACATGTTCCGGTATGTTGAATTTAGAATTAACATGCTGTGTGTCAACTATATATTTGTCTATAACTGCTTCGAAAAGTTCTTGCTTACTTTTGAAGAAGTAGAAAATGGCTCCTCTTGTCTTTCCTATGGCATTCTCCAAATCCTTCACGCTTGTTCTTTCATAGCCCGACGACATAAAAAGACAAAAAGCTTTTTTCAGTATCATTTCTTTTGAGTTCTTCATGGTCTTACTAATTATATTATGCACAAATGTACATGATATTTTTTTAGATTTGCTCAATTAGTAAGAAAAAACGAGAATATGGTAAGAAAATCAAGACAAATTTTATTTCTTTATTCCGTCTAAAAACTATTGCAACATATTTAAGTACATGACAAAAATTTACATATGGTAATATCATTCACTTTACAGGATTCTATTAATACTTTCATCAGAGAATTGGTATAATTCCTTTTCGCACGATTATGAATGCGCGAAATAATCCCTCTCATATAAGATGAAAAACGCAAAACATCTGCCATCTGCAACAAAATTGAGATAATGTATTAATTCATAGATAGATGCAACGTTGCAGATGCCATTTATAATGGTTGCAGATACTTGGCATCTGCAACCATTATAAACGAGGTGTACCAATCACATCCCATCACCTATAAGTAAACCTAAATAGGAATTAAATTATATTGAGTAAACAACTAATTCAGTTATAACAAACCAAGCTGTCAACCCAAACCAGTACACATCAGTTATCTACTTCCGAGTTAGCGGTTTCCTACGTTGGAACTCCCGTTCCCAAGCGGGAAACTGGAGTTTCTGCGTAGGAAACGATAGTTTCCGTGCATG
>CAKUYM010000091.1 GCA_934716785.1 uncultured Bacteroides sp.
ATGAAACGGCTCCGCGGTCCGAAAGGTTCCAAAGTCAACCTGAAGATTATCCGTCGCGGCGTGCAGGATCCATTGGTTTTCACCGTGAAAAGAGACAAAATACCTATCCTCAGCCTTGATGCCTCATATATGATACAACCCAAGACGGGTTATATCCGTATCAACCGTTTCGGAGCAACAACTGCCGAAGAGTTTAAAAAAGCTATGAAGGAGCTCCAGAAGCAGGGAATGAAAGATATGATTCTCGACCTGCAAGGCAACGGCGGAGGATACCTTAATGCCGCCATCGATCTTGCCAACGAATTTCTGGGGCAAAAAGAACTCATCGTCTACACCGAAGGACGAACTGCCAAGCGCAGTGACTTCTATGCCAAAGGCAACGGAGACTTCCGCAACGGTCGCCTTATCGTATTGGTAGACGAATATACAGCTTCCGCCAGTGAAATAGTCAGCGGCGCGGTGCAGGATTGGGACAGAGGCATTATTGTAGGCCGCCGCTCTTTCGGTAAAGGGCTGGTACAACGCCCTATCGACTTGCCGGACGGTTCTATGATTCGCCTGACTATCGCCCGTTATTATACTCCCGCAGGACGCTGCATCCAAAAGCCTTACGGCAGTTCGACAGATTATGCCAAAGACCTGATAGAACGTTTCAACCACGGCGAACTGATGAATGCCGACAGCATCCACTTCCCCGACTCGCTGAAAGTGCCGACTAAGAAACTCGGCCGCACTGTTTATGGCGGAGGTGGCATCATGCCCGATTATTTCGTTCCTATCGATACCACTCTTTATACCGATTATCATCGCAATCTGATAGCTAAAGGCGTCGTTATCAAATTCACCATGAAGTTTATCGAAGGACACCGGAAGGAATTGGCAAACAAATACAAGAAATTTGAGGCATTTAACGAGAAGTTCATCATTGACGACAATATGCTTGCCACCTTACGCGAAATGGGGGAAAAAGAAGGTGTGAAATTTAACGAAGAACAATACCGAAAATCACTCCCGCTTATCAAGACGCAACTCAAAGCCTTGATTGCCCGTGACATTTGGGACATGAACGAATATTTCCGGGTGATGAATACAACGAATGAAAGCGTTCAAAAGGCATTGGAGATATTAAATTCAGGTGAATATCAGAAAAAGCTGAAAGCGAATTAATGTGACACTTATCCGTATTTCCGGCATAAAAATAGTTCCGCTGTTTATTTCTGCCGGAGATACAATGCCAATCTGCTAAAACATAAATATAAAAAAGAGCTCCATTCTCCACAAAAAAAATTATCTTTGTGCGTTCAAAGATAACAAACAAGGAATAAAGCTCATGCCAGAAAATCCTTTTTGCATACAATATACAAACTGTGAAGGATGTCCAAAAGCTACAGAGAACATCCTCGTACATAGAAAATTGCCCAAAGGTGCACACATACCAAAAGATAAGTGCACTCAAAATTGTATGCTTTTCATGATAAGAGGAGAGTTGCTTATCAATAGTGAAGAATATCCGGGATACACGTTGCATGACAAACAATTCATCCTGCAAGCCATTGGCTCAAAAATAGAGATGCTGGCACTTACAGAGGTTGAATATATCGTATTTTGGTTCAACGAACTGCCCCTGCTTTGCGAAGACCGCTACAAAGAAGTGATGAAACAGGCCGAAGCACCTCTGACCTACACTCCCTTAGTTATGAGCGAAAGGCTTTACCATCAGGTCATCGGTATCCCCGACCTTCTTAATGAAGAATCTCCTTGCAGCAAATATATTGAATTAAAGTGTCGGGAATTGACCTTCCTGATCACCAACTTCTACCCACTGCCTCAATTAGGCGCCTTTTTCTATCCGATCAGTACCTACACGGAAAGTTTCCACTATTTTGTAATGCAAAATTACAGCACAGTGAAGAACGTGGAAGAATTTGCACATCTGGGCGGTTACACCACCACAACTTTCCGACGTCTTTTCAAAAATATGTACGGTGTACCTGTATATGAATGGATATTAGAAAAGAAGCGCGAAGGAATCCTGAATGACCTCCAACATACCAAAATGCGCATTACGGAAATCTGCAACCGTTACGGATTCGATTCCCTGTCCCACTTTGCGCATTTTTGCAAAGACTCCTTCGGTGACACTCCCCGCGCGCTGCGCAAGAAGGCAGCCTGTGGTGAGAAAATCGGAAAGATCATCGATTAAGGAATTATTTCTTTAATTCCTTGCTCAATCAATCTATTTCCCCTATTTTTGCAGTCTGTAAGAGGTGTAAAACGTTGAAATTTTAGTTCTAACAATTAAATAATTTAAATTCAATCATTTATGTGGTTAAGTAATTCATCTGTAGGAAGGAAAGTGGTGATGAGCGTTACCGGTATCGCCCTTGTCCTGTTTCTAACATTTCACATGGCGATGAACCTGGTTGCAATCATCTCGGCTGATGGTTACAACATGATTTGTGAATTCTTGGGGGCAAACTGGTATGCGTTGGTGGCTACCGTAGGATTGGCTGCTCTTTTCGTCATTCACATCATCTATGCGTTCTGGTTGACCATGCAGAATCGCAAAGCGCGTGGTAGCGAACGCTATGCAGTGATCGACAAACCTAAGACTGTAGAGTGGGCCTCACAAAACATGTTGGTATTAGGTATTATCGTAATCGTAGGCCTCGGCTTGCACCTCTTCAACTTCTGGGCAAAAATGCAGTTGCCGGAACTGATGCACAACATGGACATGCACGCCGACACGCTGACATTGGCTTATGCCGCTAACGGCGCTTATCACATCCAGCAGACTTTCTCCTGCCCGGTTTACGTAGTTCTTTATCTCGTTTGGCTGTTTGCGTTGTGGTTCCACCTCACTCACGGTTTTTGGAGTTCCATGCAATCATTAGGATGGAACAACAAAATATGGATCAGCCGTTGGAAATGCATATCCAACATCTACTCTACCATTGTTGTACTCGGTTTCGCACTCGTAGTAGTGGTATTCTTCGTGAAATCGCTGATTTGTGGCGGTGCTTGCTAAATAGAATATTGTAAATGATTAAATTGTAAATAATATTATGATCAAGATAGATTCAAAGATTCCTGAAGGCCCAGTGGCTGAGAAATGGACTAACTATAAAGCTCACCAGAAATTGGTGAACCCCGCTAACAAACGTCGTTTGGATATCATCGTTGTGGGTACGGGTCTGGCAGGTGCTTCGGCTGCTGCTTCACTCGGTGAGATGGGTTTCAGAGTATTCAACTTCTGTATCCAAGACTCTCCACGCCGTGCTCACTCTATCGCAGCACAAGGTGGTATCAATGCCGCAAAGAACTATCAAAATGACGGTGACTCCGTTTACCGTTTGTTCTACGACACAGTGAAAGGTGGTGACTATCGTGCCCGCGAAGCTAACGTCTATCGTTTGGCAGAAGTATCCAACGCCATCATCGACCAATGTGTAGCTCAAGGCGTTCCTTTCGCCCGCGAATATGGTGGCACACTGGACAACCGCTCTTTCGGTGGTGCTCAGGTATCCCGTACTTTCTATGCGAAAGGTCAGACCGGTCAGCAATTGCTGTTGGGTGCCTACTCTGCACTGAGCCGCCAGGTGAATGCAGGTACTGTAAAACTGTACACCCGTTACGAAATGCAGGATGTTGTTATCGTTGACGGACGTGCTCGCGGTATCATCGCCAAAAATCTTGTAACAGGCAAGTTGGAACGTTTCGCTGCCCATGCAGTAGTAATCGCCACCGGTGGTTACGGAAACACTTACTTCCTGTCTACCAACGCTATGGGCTGTAACTGTACGGCTGCTATTTCTTGCTACCGCAAAGGTGCTGTATTTGCCAATCCGGCATATGTTCAGATTCACCCGACTTGTATCCCTGTACACGGAGACAAACAGTCTAAGCTGACTTTGATGTCCGAATCTCTCCGTAACGACGGTCGTATCTGGGTTCCGAAGAAGAAAGAAGACGCTGTAAAACTTCAGAAAGGCGAAATCAAAGGAAGTGATATTCCCGAAGAAGACCGTGATTACTACTTGGAACGCCGCTATCCGGCATTCGGTAACCTCGTTCCGCGTGACGTTGCCAGCCGTGCTGCTAAAGAACGTTGCGATGCCGGTTTCGGTGTTAATAACACAGGCTTGGCCGTATTCCTCGATTTCTCCGAAGCTATCAACCGCTTGGGTATTGACGTTGTTCTTCAACGTTACGGCAACCTCTTCGACATGTACGAAGAAATCACCGACGTTAATCCGGGCGAATTGGCAAAAGAAATCAATGGCGTGAAATACTACAACCCGATGATGATTTATCCGGCTATCCACTATACAATGGGTGGTATCTGGGTAGACTACGAACTGCAAACTACCATCAAGGGTCTGTTCGCTATCGGTGAATGTAACTTCTCCGACCACGGTGCAAACCGTCTCGGTGCCTCTGCATTGATGCAAGGTTTGGCTGACGGTTACTTCGTATTGCCTTACACCATCCAGAACTATCTGGCCGATCAGATCACTGTTCCACATTTCTCTACCGACCTTCCCGAATTCGCTGAAGCAGAAAAGGCTGTTCAGGCTAAGATCGACAAATTAATGAGCATCCAAGGTAAAGAATCCGTTGATTCCATCCACAAGAAATTAGGTCATATCATGTGGGAATACGTAGGCATGGGACGTACGGCTGAAGGGTTGAAGAAAGGCCTTGCCGAGTTGAAAGAAATCCGTAAGGAGTTCGAAACCAACCTGTTCATTCCGGGTTCAAAAGAAGGTATGAATATAGAGCTCGATAAAGCTATCCGTCTGTACGACTTCATCACTATGGGTGAGCTTATTGCATATGACGCATTGAACCGTAACGAAAGTTGTGGTGGTCACTTCCGCGAAGAATACCAGACTGAAGAAGGAGAAGCAAAACGTGATGACGAGAACTTCTTCTACGTTGCATGCTGGGAATATCAAGGCGATGACGAAAAAGCTCCCGTATTGTACAAAGAGCCGTTGGTTTACGAAGCTATCAAGGTTCAGACACGTAACTACAAGAGCTAATCGGTGAAGTTAAACATTAAAAAGAATTAGAAGACAATGGATAAAAATATATCATTTACACTGAAGGTATGGCGTCAGGTCGGCCCGAAGGCTAAAGGTGCTTTTGAAACCTACCAAATGAAGGATATCCCCGGTGATACTTCATTCCTCGAAATGCTGGATATCCTGAACGAACAGTTAATCAGCGATGGAAAAGAACCTATCGTATTCGACCACGACTGCCGCGAAGGTATCTGCGGTATGTGTTCTCTGTACATCAACGGACATCCGCACGGTCCGGCAACAGGTGCTACTACTTGCCAGATTTATATGCGCCGTTTCAACGACGGTGACACAATCACTGTTGAGCCGTGGCGTTCGGCAGGTTTCCCTGTTATCAAGGACTTGATGGTAGATCGTACTGCATACGATAAAATCATGCAGGCCGGTGGTTATGTCAGCGTTCGTACAGGTGCTCCGCAAGATGCCAATGCCATCCTGATTCCGAAGCCGATTGCCGACGAAGCTATGGATGCCGCTACTTGCATCGGTTGCGGTGCTTGTGTAGCTGCATGTAAGAATGGTTCTGCCATGTTGTTCGTTTCAGCAAAGGTAAGCCAATTGAACTTGCTTCCGCAAGGAAAACCGGAAGCTTTGCGCCGCGCAAAAGCTATGTTGTCCAAGATGGATGAGCTGGGCTTCGGAAACTGTACAAATACACGTGCATGCGAGGCTGAATGCCCGAAGAGCATCTCTATCAGCAACATTGCACGCCTGAACCGTGATTTCATTATCGCAAAATTGAAAGACTAAGGTTGTTAGTTTCCAAGTCGAAAGACTATTTGATTAATAATAGAATCCCTTGTCGGCATGCCGGCAAGGGATTTTTTTCTGTACTTCCTCTACGTGATATAAAAAGAGTAGATTCCCGCATTTACTTACATTATGATATATAACATATCCTAACAGCTATATTTTCAAGTATATAATTGACTATATGTCACCGTAATTTCTTATATTTGTATATGTGAAGTTAACCTAAGAAAAAACGTTTAATACTGACTACGATGAAAAAGGAAATTAAGTTTAGTCTTGTTTATCGGGACATGTGGCAATCATCCGGCAAATATCAGCCACGGATTGACCAATTGGTACGTATAGCCCCTTTAATTATTGAAATGGGCTGCTTCGCACGAGTCGAGACCAACGGGGGAGCTTTCGAACAAGTAAACCTGCTTTATGGCGAGAACCCCAACAAAGCCGTCCGTGCCTTTACCGAGCCTTTTAAGAAAGCCGGTATCCAGACACATATGCTCGACCGCGGATTGAATGCATTACGTATGTATCCTGTTCCCGCAGACATACGCAAACTGATGTATAAAGTCAAGCATGCGCAAGGCGTGGATATAACACGCATCTTCTGTGGGCTGAACGAAACCAGAAATATAATTCCTTCCATCAAATATGCCTTGGAAGCAGGCATGATACCGCAGGCAACGCTCTGCATCACTTACTCTCCGGTACATACCGTTGAATATTATGCGCAGATTGCCGACCAACTGATTGCTGCCGGTGCCCCGGAAATCTGTCTGAAAGATATGGCGGGCATAGGACGTCCGGGAATGTTGGGACGCTTGGTCAAGACCATTAAAGGCAAACATCCAAAAATATTGATACAATATCATGGGCACAGCGGTCCGGGGTTATCTATGGCCTCTATACTCGAAGTCTGTGAGAATGGCGCGGATATCATCGACGTAGCTATGGAGCCCATGTCCTGGGGTAAGATTCATCCGGACCTTATCTCCGTACAGGCTATGTTGAAGGATTTAGGATTCCAAGTGCCCGACATAAATATGAAGGCATACATGAAAGCTCGTGCCATGACGCAAGAGTTTATCGATGACTTCTTAGGCTACTTCATGGATACCACCAATAAACACATGTCCTCGCTTCTGTTGAAGTGCGGCCTGCCCGGTGGCATGATGGGTTCTATGATGGCCGACCTGAAAGGGGTACATTCCGGCATCAATATGATACTGAGAAGCAAGAATGAGCCGGAGCTTAGCATTGACGACCTGCTTGTCATGCTTTTCGACGAGGTAGAATATGTATGGCCCAAGTTGGGCTATCCTCCTTTGGTGACTCCCTTCAGCCAATATGTGAAGAATGTCGCATTAATGAACCTTATGCAACAGGTGAAAGGCGAAGACCACTGGACCATGATAGACAACCACACCTGGGATATGATTTTAGGTAAGAGCGGACGGCTCCCCGGCACACTTGCACCGGAGATTGTGGAATTGGCCAAGTCCAAAGGATATGAATTTGTCGATACTGACCCGCAATTAAACTATCCGGATGCTTTGGATAGCTATCGCAAGGAGATGGACGAAAACGGCTGGGAATATGGAACTGATGATGAAGAACTCTTTGAATTGGCTATGCACGACCGGCAATATCGCGACTACAAGTCGGGTGTTGCCAAGAAACGGTTTGAAGAAGAGTTGCAACGTGCCAAAGATACGTCCATGGTAAAGAACGGTTATTCGGAAGAGGAAATAAAGAAATTGAAACGCGCCAAAGCAGATCCCGTTATTGCTCCTGCCAACGGGCAAGTGCTTTGGGAAGTCTCCGTAGAAGGGCCGTCAATCGCACCGTTCATCGGGTGCAAATATCAGCATGATTCAGTATTATGTTACCTTTCAACTTCATGGGGAGAATATGAGAAGGTATTTACTGGATTTACCGGCCGCATCGTTGAAATATGTGCGCAGCAGGGAGACATTGTTCGCAAAGGAGATGTGATAGCTTATATCCAAAGAAGCGATATCTTTGCATGACAATCAAGAACTAAAACAATCCCCTGTCGGCATGGTCGGCAGAGGATTTATTTTGTTACACTCTTCTACAAAGTCTTCGAGTTTTCATCGGTTCCTTGTGCAGCGTCTATTACTCAAAAGCTACTTTCAAGACAAACCCAGCCTGATTATGCAGACGGATCCGGTGTTTCTCCATTATCACCTTTTCCATCATCACCGGAGTCGGGATTTCCGGAATCAGGATTTCCGCCATCATTGCCACTATTACCGCTTCCGCCCGTATAATCCGTTTCAATCTCCACACGACGGGTGATACTCATATCTTCCAACGTATCCTTGAAAATTTTTCCCGGATAAAAAATAATCTTTCTTTGGACGATTGACTTGGACGAAACATCCTTCTCTTCATCCGCACTTTTGGCACGGATAGTAGGGCTGAAAATACCGAACTCACCCAACTGAACACTCTTTCCGTCGTCAATATCTTCGGCCATCTTATCTACCAAGCCGCTGACCACCAAATCGACCACCTTACGATGAACACCGCAAAGCTGACTCACCTTGCGACACATCTTTGCAAAATTCACCTTACCGGAACGAACCGATTTTGCTACATACTTTTCGTTTTTGTCCTTGTCAAAACCGAACACTCTTTTTGTTACTACATACTCTAAAGCCATAATTGTTAAAGTTTAAATGGTTAAAAAAATAAAGGTTTACTGTTGCCATTCGTTTTGTTTGAATGACTCTGCAAAGATATAACAAGGCACAAACCGTCCAGTCCCCTTTTGTCTCCTTTACGTCTCCTTTTAATAACCAGAACTTTACAATTACTTAAACATAAACCACTATGACACAGCGTATTATATGAATTAATTATTTTTCTGCAAATCAGCGTTCAACAAGATACTGAACCCACCAACAAACGGTACTCCTGTATCAGTCCGCATCTGCGGAACAGATTCGTCCGCCTGACGTCCTTTTTCAGGGCGTCCAAAAACGTATGACAGAATATGCATACTTTCAGGATGAGAAGCATCATGTTTCATATAGCCATTACTCATTATCCGGAATCCACATTCAGAGTTACCACGTTCAATCCAACGGGTTGCCTTCATTCCGGTTACGTCCGCACTTCCTGCCTCCCCTCCCCAAACACCAAGTATCGGGGCTGCTTTTTTATTAGGATAGGCATCGTAAGGGCCAAGACCTAACCAATGCAACTCTTTGAGTTCTGGGACAGTTTTAATTGTCATTCCAACTATAGGTATTTGAGGAATAGCTACATCAGTCAGAATCTCATAATTTACATCCAAACGCCCATCCACACCTATTGAATAACGATAGATAGTGGTAAAATGATTGGCAGAATCTACATGACAATCCACTTTTGCCCGAATAATAACTTCATCCGGTCTATCTTCTACACTCCATTCCTTGACAGATGTTGTATACTGATTCAAGTCAACAGCCTTACGGACATTCTCTTTCCCGAAGGCAGATTTCTCACACGGATCAAGCGGAGACCATATTATAGGGCGTAAATCTGTAATCAACAGTTTGTCCCGTGCCTCTGCCGAAACCAATTGACCGGTTTGAGGACTAAAAACATAACGTATATTGCCAGTTTCTATCGTTACTGTTTCAGTTTGGTTTACTGATATTTTCCCGCAAGGCAACACTGTTCCAATCTGTTCTACCGACGGGCAAAGTTCCACAGCATCCCGCGTAATCTCTTCGCCATTGACATTTGTAAAGATAAACCAAGCATAGTAAATCTTCCCTGCACGGACTGTTTTCAAAGCTTCCACCGGCAGTTTGAATGTAGATTCGGCGTGAGGTTGCCCAGTGATAGAGTTAGTACCGGATGCCAAAACCCTTTCATCTTCCCTGATAGACCAGTCGATCTTTACAGTAGTAAGATCCGTAAAATCGAAATCATTCTGAATAGGAATTCGCAAGGAATCCTGACCGGGAGTAAATGAAATCTTCTCTACAGCAGGATAAACCTGTGCATACACAGCCTTCGTTTCCCAATAATCACGGGTAAAATTACGATAGGAATCCACAATACCGTCCCATCCCGCATAATCAATCCGCAGATAATCATCTCCAGCATGTACATCTTCATTCTTTTTCTGAAGATTACGTACCGGAGTCCTTATACCCTGATCCGCCCACATCCAGATTGCCGCCCCCGCTCCTGCCGGATGTTTGGTTAATGCTTTCCAACGGGCTTCCAATCCGCCAAATCCTGTATTACCATAAGCATGAGTATATTCCGTGGAAATTATAGGACGGTCAGAATGAGCAGCCAACCGGTCATATTCCTGCGGCTTCCAATAATGAGGAGCAAGAATATCAATTTCTTCCGGCAACCATTCCTCCGCTCTCCAAGGTAACAGGACAGGACGAGTGGGATCAAGCGCTTTCACCAGCTTCACAGATGCCAGATGTAATGAGGTCAACGGATCCTCATTGCCGACTGACCAATAAATAATCGACGGATGATTAATGTCCCGGACAACCGTTTCATACGAACGTTGCAGAGCAGCTCCGGAACAGGAAGGGTCATACATCAAATTTCCGGCGCCTCCTAATGAAACTTCATTACCTACATACATCCCCATCTCATCACACAATTCAATAAACCCTTTCGACGGAGTATAATGGGAAAGACGGATATAATTGATATTCGCCGCTTTCATAAGAGTCAGATCCTGCAACCAATGTTCACGGGTAGTGGCACGACCGACATCCGGATGTTCATCATGACGGTTCACGCCACGCAATTTGACGGCCTGCCCGTTGATTCTAAAAACACCACCTGCCGTTGAAATCTGCCGGAACCCGATTCGTTGCGTACGTGTATGTGTCACTTGCCCTTCTTCAACAAGCTCAACACACAGATTATAAAGATAAGGATTCTCCGCATTCCAATGATGAGGTGACTGAATACGGAATGTCAGACCGATTTCCCGATCCGTAGAAATATGAGCGGGTACTGTCAGCTGCCGCCGGGCAACTTCCTTCCCTTCTTTATCTGTAAGGGTAAATCTAAGATCGTATGATGCACCCGGACTTGGATAATTACCTGGCACTGTACTTTTCTGTTTGTCACCAACCATAACACGCAGTTTCAAATCCGCATCTTCAAACCGATTATCGAAAAAGGTCTGTGCAACCACATTGTCTATCCAACGTTTACGTGGCATAGCTTCCAAAGTGACATCCCTGTAAATTCCACCCAATGTCCAGTCGTCGAAAACATCAAATTTATACTCTTTAGTTATCTGCCTTACACGGACTGCCAACAGATTCGCCCCGTCTGTTTTCAGCTTGCCGCTGACATCAAACGCAAACGACGTATAACCGCTGTCATGCCTGCCCAGAAACTTCCCGTTCAGCCAGACCTCTGCCGATGACCACACCCCGCCGAAATGAAGCAATGCACGCTTCCCATCCCAGCCTTCAGGAGTCTTGAATTTATGCAAATAAAAGCCCTCACTGGCCTTGTTTTCCTTGAACCCTCTATATACAGGTTCCTCATATCCCAGAACAGCCCAATTGGACGGTACAGGGATCTTTGTGAATTTCTGACTACTGAATCCCGGAGAGCTGAAATTCTCCAGACGTTTAGCTTCCTGTTCAGTCTTTGCCAAGGCAAATTGCCATTCACCGTTCAAGCTAATATACTCTTGAGCATTTACACAGAAGCCTGATAACAGTAAAATAAATAAAATGATGATACGCGGATTCATAATATAATTTTTGTAGAAACAATTAGAACTCAATTCATTTTAGAAACTTTATATACAACCTATATTATATCCCCGTCAAACAATCCTTCAACGGGCAATCCGTATCTTTCAATCCCTCAATAATACTTTCCGCATTCAGGCGCGCACCTTTCAGAGAAGTATGGGTATGATCATTTTTGAAGAGTCCGTTCACTTTCTTTCTACCTTCCTTCTCCATTTTATCAGCTGATAATTTATTCAAGTCGATAAAACAGGCCCCCTTTGCTTCAGCCGCTTCACGCGCCCATCCTGCATAAGTATCAGTTCTTCTTTCTATCTTCCCTTCCTTCCAGATATTACGTGGAGTAGGACTTAGAATAACCGGAACAGCCCCCTTCTCCTGTACATCCATAATAAATTTCTTCAAATACCAGCCATAAGTATACACAGCCTCATAAATCCCAGTCTTTTCCACCATGACAACTTTGCTTTCGTCACCCGTTCCTTTCAGTTCACCACGCGCCTTTCCTTTTTGTATATCCCCGCCGTCATTATGTCCAAATTGAATCAACACAAAGTCACCCGGCTGCAAAGCATTATATATCCTGTCCCAACGTCCGGTATTCATAAAACTCCGGGCACTGCTTCCCGGTTTCCCCAAATTCTCCACTGATACTTTCTTCGGGTCAAAGAACTTAGCAATAACACTTCCCCATCCCCACAAACCATCCTCATCTTTATCCTGATTCTTTACCGTACTATCTCCTACCACAAAAACTACCGGTCTTCCTTCCTTACGTGTGGCACCCGTTTTCACATCTTTCCGGACAGGCTTCAAATACTCCGCCAACTCCAAACCCGGACAATTCCGGATGCCTTCCACAGCAGATTCAGCATTAATACGGGCTCCCAATGCTCCCGTGTGAGTACGTTCCTTCAGCGGGGGATAGAACAGATAATTCACCTTATCCCTCCCGAACTTCTCATATTTACCTGCCGTAATATCATTCAAATCTATAAAAGGAACTTTCTCGGCTTCTGCCACCTGTTTCGCCCATAAACCGAAAGTTTTGTTTACACGTCCGACTTTGGTACCGTTTTCTTTCCATGAATTACGGGGAGTCAGAGAACAAAGGATGGGATGAGCTCCTTTCGCTCTCGTTTCACGAATAAAACGGCGCATATATTCACCATAAGTATAAACTGTTTCTTTTACACCTGTTTCCTTGATAGTGACTTTCAAACTGTCATACCCTATACCGGGTATGGAAGCCCGCGCACGAATACTGTCATAAGGGCCGTTATCATTATGCCCAAGTTCAACAATCACCCAATCGCCTTTGCGTATCCCTTTCAATACATCCGGCCAAAAACGATTATAAAAGGTACGGCTACTCGTACCACCTAAAGCATGATTCTCGACTGTAATTTTATTCTCATCAAAATATTCAGGGGCAAAATATCCCCATCCCCACTGACCATTGCCGCCATTTCCTTTGGTTCCGGTACGCATCGTAGAGTTTCCTACCAGAAACAGTACGGGATTATCCCCCTTCCGGCTTTTTCCCGGAACCGGACGTGCCATGCGAACAATTTTCATACTATCCAACGTATTATCAACGGTATGAAATACATCTTCCACCGGAGGCGGAACCTGATTCTGTGCACTGCTATTTCCAACAAATACAAATAAACAGAGCAGACTTATACAGCCATTTACGAATACTTTTTTAAAACAATATACATCTTTCATTATCTAACATAATTTAAGTTTCGCAAGTTCAACTCGCAGATTTCAAAGTGTAAAATTTAGCGATATGCGCCATATCCTCAGATCT